>JABMMY010000366.1 GCA_013205415.1 Deltaproteobacteria bacterium | reverse complement strand
GCCTTTAGGCGAGATGTGTTTTTCCCATTCCAGTTTCGCTGCATCTTTTCGTATCTGAAGGTCTTCTGCAGATTCATTCTCATTTTTTTTGGGTGCAACATAACGACCCAGCCCCCAAAGACGTGATGAGCTTAGTGTGGCTAAATTCAAATATAAATATCCGGGTCGATTCGCTTCAGGAATGGGAATGATCTCATTATTATTATCAAAATGGATAGCGTCCCAATACCAAAAATTTTCTTGATCAGAATAGGTTTTTGTAGTTTCACATTCAGAAATTTTCCATTGAATGTTACGTTGAGAAATCAGGTGCCCCGATCCCCCTAACTCGGATCGTTCCTTCAAACTTAAGTTTTTCCAAAGACTCAAATAAAAACTAAATTGGTCCTCCGTTGCAGAAAACTGAGGGGCTCCATTGACCACTTCGTAATCGGCAAAAATCGAATAGGAAAAAAACAAACCCACTAACATAGTAAGAACTGATCGCTGTGACATCAAAGGCCTCCTAGCTGTGTCCTTTTATACGAACCCCCTTTTTTTCACAAGACAGGCAAAAAATGTCATCTTTTTTGTGAGCCTCTAAAGCTCTAAGTTTCTCATTTCAAGCGCTAACTACTTGAGTTTCATTCACCTTTCAGAAAATAAATTTCAGTTCTAATCGGTAATTTTTAACGTATCTGACACTTCACCTTTTATGAGATACCTTTTTCAGATGTTATGATACAACGCGTTAACACTTTTACTAAGGAGACCCGATGCGCTTTGGAACTTTTAGGTTTTTAGCTATCCTTTCTCTACTCGGTGGCCACGCACTTGCCGGCACCTACTCCTTCGGCGGTGGTTGCGCCTCAATCGGGGCCTGGTCTCAATCCGCACTTTCTCAAACTAAAACGATCATGGGAATTATAGAGTCCCTAAAAAATGACCCTAATTGCAAAGGGATCGAATCGATTATTCCTAAACTTAGAATTGCTGAGGATGTATTAAACACTCCAGAAGGTGAAGCCAAAAGAACCGATCGTATCGAAAGTATTCCTAACGAAATTAGCTCTCTCAGAAATTTTGCAGTCGCAAGTCCTCAATTAAAATCTGACGTCTTTAAATTATTAACCTCCCGTACTTTAGAGGGTGCCTCTTTAGCTGCTGAAACGGCGAAGGCAGAAGGCATGGCCGGCGCTGGTGCGGCGGGGTTAGGAGCGATGGCTAATCCTGCAGCGGCGGCGATTGCGATCGGGCTTAAGGATCTTTCTACTAGAGTGCGAAGAACAGCTCTCACCGGAATGGACATGATGGATCAGGTGTTTGCTACACTGCCTAGTTATGATCGTTGCCTTATTGGAAATCCAGACCAGGGCATGGCTTTAGTAGCAGCCTCTGTAAAAATGGCGGCCGCCTTTGTCTCCTCTCAAGAAGGGGTGACCAGTCGATTAGGAAACTCTCTTGCCAATTTAATTACCATGCTTCGAAATCGAAAATTTACGACGGCATTAAGAAAATTAGACCAAAGTGAATTCTGGCTTTCGATGAGCTGTTTATTAGAAACCACCAGCCAAACCTATTGCGCAGCTCGAGATGCGAGACAGCTTTTAGACTATTCCATTGCAAATTTAAAACCTGGTAAGGACAAACGTGGGAGTTTAACTATTGATAACCCTCTAGAGGGTTACTATGTTTTAACTCACGACATTCCAAAGGTGTCGCAGTGGATCCAGAAAATTCAATTCGGAATTCGTCCAAAGCTCTCTACAGATGCTACCTTTAAAAACAGGGTGCTCCAAGATGTGAATGGACTCATGCAGGATATTTATTCTATTCAGGGAACCTACTCTGAAGAGATGCTAACCTATTCCACATTGAAAGATCTAGGTAGCAAACAAAATGCTATTCTTAAACTAATCCAAAATCTGGTGGCTAGATTAACAGGGGGCACCGGCGCCACTACCGGCCACGTGAATTTTTTCACGACCGCCACTCATGATGAAATGATCCCTTTTAAATTAATTGGCCTTACCGTCATGCCCAATGAATGTCGGCCTCCTAAAGAGGGTGAGGTTCGTGTTGTCTCCACTTGGGACCAATGGATGTTAAATGGCGGACAGTTTCAAGGGCCTTTTCAAGATCCCGATCAACTTTCTAAAGTGGTGGGCCAACAATTAGAACGTTTAATGGATCAAGCCTTAAATCAGGCCAGTCTGTATTTTCAACAGCGAATGATTGTCGACATGCCAAACCTTGTGAATGAATCTGTCACAAGTCAAACGGTAACTGTCGTCGAGTCGCTGGGTAGAATCTCTACCTACCTAAAAAATCTCCAAAAGAAAATTATCGATTCTAATGGCGATCTTATTTTAGTACCTACTATTCAAGACACTCGAATAAGAATCAAAAAAATATTGGACAGCTATGAGAACATTCGAAATATCGCTAAGGCCTCTCTGGTAAATGATGAAGTGGCTTTAAGCGATGACATTAAAAAAGCCTATGCTTCGGTCATAGAAACTGCCTTCGAACAATTTAATGTACTGCTTCAGAGAGATACTTTTTTGTCCAACCGGCTTTCCACTCTCATTCAGTATGATTATGCGTTGCGAATCAAACAGGATGAGGACCTCGGTAAATGGGAAAATCAGATACTTCTTGAGAGTGGCAATGAAATGCTTTATCGCCTTTTAAGTGCGACAGGCCACAATCCCACCCTCATGAAAAATGATCTAGCCACGGCGCAGGTGGTGAACAAAAGAAATCTTGAGGCGTTAGAACAACTCTTTAGTGATAGTCTTTATCCGGTCATAGAAGAGTTAGGACTCATTGCTGATGGTCAACAACCCTCTAATAACTTTCTTAATGCTAGAACTCTCTCCAGACTTTATAAAGATACCTGGGGAGATCAAGGTTACTTCGGCAGCTGGCAGGGATTCTGGGCCTTTGCTATCGGCGGTGCTACCACCTATAACGTGCTTCCCTGGACAAGACGCATGATGCATCCCGAGCTGTATCCTTTTCAGGTCTCAACACAACCTGCAGTGAGAGGTGCCGATGATGAATTTGGATCCTTCGACCAATTCAAATCTAAACTCTGCATGCAAACTTTATCATTTGAGAATCGGGCTAAATTTGAACCGCTTTGTAAAGGAGCTATTTTAAGAAGTGCGTTTGACCTGAATAAGGTGGGACGAAACTCTGAAATGGCTAAAATGGGACTCAACATTCATTACAATAGCTATATGAATGAACCGTTAAAAAGCTGGCCTGTTCGGGGAGAGAGCATCTGTGCCTTTCAAAACTACTCCCGTAGAAACCTGGTCTACTGGATGACACTAGATCTTCAAAACGCAAAGAACGAATAGTGCGAATCACTCCACAGGGGGACAGGAACAAAAAAGATTTCTGTCTCCCCAGACGTTGTCGATTCTAGAAACTGCGGGCCAAAACTTTCTTTTCTTAACAAAGTCACTTGGGAAAAAGGCCAGTTCGGCCGAATACCAATACGGCCACGGCCGTTTCATAAGATCATTCTGCGTGTGAGGTGAATTTTTTAAGGGATTATGGATTCTGTCCCATTTACCATTAGCAATCAGCTCTACCTCTTGATAGATCGCATTCATGGCATCGCAAAATCTATCGATTTCAATAAGTGATTCACTTTCGGTGGGCTCAATCATCATAGTACCGGCGACAGGCCAGGACACCGTCGGGGCATGAAATCCATAGTCCATCAATCGCTTAGAGATATCCTCCACCTCAATGTCGGCCATCTTTTTCAAATGCCTTAAATCGATAATACACTCATGGGCCACCAGCCCAGAGATACCTCGATAAAGAATAGGAAATGAGGAATGAAGTCGATGGGCAATATAGTTAGCATTGAGAATAGCAGTTTGCGTGGCTCGGGTGAGTCCGTCGGTTCCCATCATTCGAATATACATCCAGGAGATGGCAAGAATACTAGCACTCCCCCAAGGGGCTGCAGAGACTGGACCTATCGCCTTGTCTCCTCCCGTTTTAAATAGCGGATGGCCTGGTAGATAGGGGGCTAAATGTTTTTTTACAGCAATAGGTCCCATGCCAGGCCCTCCCCCACCATGAGGGATACAAAAGGTTTTATGTAAATTTAAATGGCAGACATCTGGACCAAAATCTCCGGGACGACACAATCCCACCTGGGCATTCATATTCGCCCCATCCATATAAACCTGCCCACCGTGAGAATGAACCATCTGACAGATCTCTTGAATCGACTCCTCAAAAACTCCATGTGTCGACGGATAGGTGACCATCAAGGCCGAAAGATTAGCGGCATGAAGTGTCGCCTTCTTCCTTAGATCTGCTAAGTCAATATTGCCTGCCGTATCACACTCGATCGCAATCACCGTCATGCCGGTCATAATGGCACTTGCGGGATTAGTCCCATGGGCCGATCTTGGAATTAAACAAATATTTCTGTTCGCATCGCCTCTGTCCCTATGAAACTTTCTAATCACTAACAACCCTGCATATTCTCCCTGTGCTCCAGAGTTAGGTTGAAGAGAGACGGCATCAAAACCTGTGATTTCAGAAAGCCAGTCTTCTAGTTGGCGAAATAAAATGTGATACCCTTCAGTTTGCGCCGGAGGAGCAAAGGGGTGAATTGCAGAAAATTCCTGCCATCCCACAGGGTACATTTCGCTCGACGCATTCAGCTTCATCGTACAGGAGCCAAGGGGAATCATCGATGAGGTCAGTGAAAGATCCTTACTCTCAAGACGACGAATATAACGCAGCATCTCTGTTTCTGAATGATATTTATGAAATACAGAGTGGGTTAGAAAGGGTTTCTTACGCCGAAGATCTCCAGAAATCAAACTGGTGGTTTCATCTAGCGAGGGTAATGTTTCTGGAGCGCCCAATGCCTGTAAAATCTGTTTTAGATGAATCTCTTCGGTCGTTTCATCTAGCGATATTCCAACCGCTCCATTATCAAATAGCCTAAAATTTATTTTAGCCTCTTGAGATCTTTTTAAAACCTTTTGTTGCTCCTCCTTTGAAAAGGAGACCACTAACGTATCGAAAAAGGCTAATTCAGAAACCTTAAGGCCGGCCCTTTTTAATGCCCCCTGTAAAAGGGCGGTTAGCGAATGAATGCGTATGGCAATTTTAGTGAGCCCCTCTGGCCCATGATACACTCCATACATTCCAGCCATCACCGCTAACAACACCTGAGCCGTACAAATATTACTCGTCGCTTTATCTCGGCGAATATGCTGTTCACGAGTTTGCAGAGTTAATCGCATGGCAGGATTGCCATCTCTATCTTTCGAGACCCCTACTATTCTTCCAGGTAAGCGCCGTTGGTAACTAAGACGGGTGGCCATATAGGCCGCGTGGGGTCCGCCAAATCCTAATGGAACTCCAAAGCGCTGCGTATTTCCAATGGCCACATCCGCACCCATTTCACCTGGAGTTTTTAGTAATACTAAACTTAAAAGATCTGCCGCCATGATCACTAAGGCACCGTGAGAGTGAGCCTCTTCGATGAAGGCGGTATAGTCGGTGATAGTGCCCTCGGTGTCTGGGTATTGAACCACGCCACCAAAAAATTCGGCGCTCCACTGGTGTTTAGAAGGGTCTGCCACCACCACCTCAATTCCAATGGGTTCTGCTCTCTGCGAGATAACCGCTAGAGTTTGGGGATGAACTGTCGACGACACAAAAAACTTGTTAACAGATTCATTATTTTTTTGGCCCCAACAAAGTGACATCGCCTCTGCCGCCGCGGTCCCTTCATCTAAAAGTGAGGCATTAGAAATTTCAAGGCCGGTAAGATCGGTGATTAAGGTTTGAAAATTAAGAAGTGCCTCCAATCTTCCTTGAGAAATTTCAGCCTGATAGGGAGTGTATTGCGTATACCAACCTGGATTTTCAAAAATATTTCGGCTTATCACACCTGGAATCACACAATCGGAATAACCCATTCCAATAAAGGACCGATAAACTTGATTCTGAGTGGCTATCTCCTTTAATTCCTTTAACGCTAATATTTCATCGAGCGCCTCTGGAAGAGAAAGTTTTTTCTTAATCTGAATAGAATCTGGAATAGCCCTTTGAACCAACTCTTCAAGTGAGGAAAATCCTAATCTCTTCAACATGATTTGTGTGTCATTTTTATTAGGACCGATATGACGATCCGCAAAGGTAGAGGAGGATTCTAAACTTAAAACTAAGGATGGGTTTGGCATAGGTTCCTTTAAAGAGGTCTATTATGCTAGTGAGAACTCTTTTAAAACACACAAATAAATAGTTCCTGTCGGAAGATGCCAAGGGGCCTCAAAGGGGGTCCCAAATTTCTGTCAACAGGAACAAACCAGACCAAGGAAAGCATACTTAACCGCTCTTTGAAACATAAATTCTACTCTGTGGGTCACCACAAAAAAGGACCCCTTTTTACAGGCCCACATCCCGGCGGTTGTCCTCTCCGGCCATAGGACGCAATGGCTGAGATATTTCACGGTCCGCTTTTATTTTCATTTCCCGCCAACGACTACTTAAACTCCTCTAGCGATGTAAGGGAACGTGTGGGGTGAGACACAAGCACCCCCGCTTTCTTAAAGTCCTTCTTCAACTCACCTACGATTTGCAGGCATGACTTGGGTTTAAGTTTATTTGCAAAGTAAAGAAGAGCTGGTGAAACGGAAGCGTCGGACCATTTTGCCTCGATAAGCGTCAATGGCCTCTTGTCCTTCAAGATGACAAAGTCCACTTCACGTTTCTCTTTATCACGCACATATGAAAGTTCGTACTGGTAGCCATCTCGATCCCGTAAAAAATGCAGCTGCTTAATTAAATGCGTTGCCACCAAGTTTTCAAAACGCATTCCAATATCATCGTTCACATCAGCGTTGTCGTAAAAGTAGATCTTCGGGGGTTTTTGTAAAGCCCGAGGTAAATTTGTCGAATAGGGTCGAACGATGAAAATAACGTACATTCTCTCCAGGACTTCGATCCATTTTGCGATAGTGGGAGAGGTGGTTTGCAGATCTTCTGCTAAATTGGAATAAACCACCGGTTTTCCAACTCTGTCGCGTAATAGATCTAGTAATAAACTCAGTCGTTGAATGTCTTTAAGTCCTTCTAAATCCCGGACGTCATCTCTTAAGATTCGGTCTGCTCGTTCTTGTCGCCATCTTCTGGCAAATCGCTCCGAGTTCTCTAAAAGCGGCTCCGGAAATCCGCCAACCCGCATAAGGCGATCCATCATTTCGGAGGGTGAAAGTCCTTTCGGTATCTCATGAAGACTAAAAGGGTGTAGACGCCAATAATGGTACCGACCTAGAAGCGAATCTCCACCTCGTCGATAGACATCGAGGCGCGCACTCCCAGTAACTATAAACTTCTGTGTTTCATAATGAGTATCATAAATGCCTTTAATCCAGTTTTTCCACAATTTGTACTTATGAATCTCATCAAAAACAACAAGCTTGGAGCGTTCGTCCCACCCCTCGTTTCTGATCGTTTTTTTGTCAAATTCTCGATCCCAATTAAGGTAGGTTCCATTCGCGTATTCGGAAAGGAGCCCCTTCGCAAGGGTTGTTTTTCCTGCCTGGCGAGGCCCTCCGATAAAGACCATCTTTTTCTTTAGGTCGGAGCGAATATGTTCCGTAATATACCTACTCATAAAGCAGAATTACCTCCGACCTTTGAATAAAGCAAATGTCGAAGGTAAAACCCTCGCACCAGATCCGTGCGTGTGAATTTCCCGCATACGGCTCTGCAAAATTTGTTTAGGTTTATGTCGTTTAGATGATCCATAGCACCTTCCTAGAGGTTTATTGTTCGCTTCTCACTGGCTAGTAAACGCAAGCTTTGCTCGGTGTACGTT
>JABMMY010000365.1 GCA_013205415.1 Deltaproteobacteria bacterium | reverse complement strand
GGGGGGGATCTGTCCTAATGGGCGCATAATTTCGTTCGGTCTTTAGGGGGTAGCCGACCCGAATACCCCTTTTATACCGCTTATCCTTCGATTCCACGTTTTGAAAGAGAGGCCAATAATAGCCTGCAAGGTTTAAGTGAGTTAGAATAACTTCGAATTAACATATTCAAGTGATTCCCCGATAAGACTTGATAGGATGCTAAAAAGAGGAAATGGGGTAGTTAGTGAAAATAGATAGTTACGGTGCAGTATTTAAACTAGGGGCGTTGTGTTGTTACCTTTTAGGTCGATCGTTAATGGCAATTGCAGAGGGTGACACCCTAGGAAAAATTGCGGAATTGGATATCGTAGAAAAGGCGGCCGGTATTGAATTTAAAAAAGGAACACAAATTGAAACGGGTGACTATTTATTTGTGATTCCCAGTAATGCTAAAAGCATTCTTCAATCCAGAGTTTGCACTCTACAGGTTTCTGAGACACCGAAAACAAATCCTAATCTAGCTGAGTTTACCGAACATACGGTGGTGATTGCCGATCTTACTTTTTGTAAGCAAACCCAAGATCTAAAGGTGGGTCGAATGGTAAAATTGGCCACCTTACCCTCCGTATTTGCGGCCTATCCAGTGATCACACCCTCGGTAAAGGTAGCGGCTCAAAAATTATCCGATGATATTTATCTTGATACTGCAGAGGAGGTATCTAAGCCCGATCGTCAAGTGACCTCCGTGTCTCAGGATAGTATAATGAGAGATGAGGAGAAAAAAGATTCTCGCTATAATAAGACCGGTTTTATAGGTCCTACACTTTCGGTTGGAGTTCCCGTAGCAAAAGGTGTGACCGAATCGGATGCCGTCACAGGTTATGGCGCTGTTTTAGGACTTCATCTAGTGCAGGGGTATTTAGGCGCTATTACTTTTATTGTGAGTGGGGGATATGGGGATAAAACCTATAGTTCGGGATTAGCCACCTCCTCGATGAGCGGCGGAGCGGGAATGTTGATTAAAATTCCTTTTGGATTTTATGGTGGAGCGATGGCGGGAATTAATAGGGTTAAACTTAGGTTGTTGGGTCAAGAAAGTAAGGGGAGTGCAGGTATCGTAAGCGGTATTGGCGGGATCGATTTTCCCTTGGGAAGTTATATTTCTATGAGTCCCTATGGGACGGTATCTTACCATCCTAGTTATACCTTAGCGGGGGGATTTTATGACGGTAGCGTAGTTGCTGCGGGTCTCTCTGCAGGAGTGGGATTAAATTTGCGAGTTAATTTTTAAAACACAGTTGTAAAAAATGAGTTCTGCGACAAAGAGAAAAAATGAGCAACCCTAAATATAATCAAACGGTATTAGGGATCGTAGGATTAAGTTTATTTTTTTTCCAATCTGCTAGTAGGGCCATCACATTTAAAACAGAAAAAAGAGATCTAAAGGTAATCTCGACCGTGGTGGCAAATAATGCAGTTTTAGATCCCACCAGTTCTCAATTACAGGAATGGTTGAACCAGCAGTTTACCAGTACGAAACTATTTTCGGTTTCTAATTTAGAAGGATTCCTTCCTAGTCGTCGAGCTGAGGATATCTTGGCGGTACACAAGGAGTTAAAAAGCGATCTTTTTGCTTTTGTGGTTTTGTCACCTCAAAGCGTAGGGGTGTTTCTATTTGATTCCGATTATCCTAAATCTTTGATATCTGCGAGCGAGCTATTGGATAACCGTAATCCCCTAAAGGCTGACGCGGTATTTACGGTGTTAAGTCGTGCTTTTAATAAGGTTCAAACGGCATTTTTAGAAAATAAATATGAACCCCTACAAAAGCAGAACCCCATTCTAGCGATCGAGGAGACCCCCTATTCAAGTCCTGAAATGCCCCTAGCCCTCGCGGCCCCTCTAGCTATAGCCGGGGCAGGGTCTAGCTTAGCAGCCACTACCACTACCGATATTTCAGGTGAGATAGCTGATCAAGGTGGAGGTGTCGTCACCCAGGTAAAGGAGATTGCCAGTATGCCGTTAACCGATCCCTTTTTAATTCCAGAGGTCGCACCCAGCTCTCGACTGAAAAATGTGCTGTCAGATTATTTGAAAAACAGAAAAGCAAATCATTCTTTAAAGCATTGAGCCGAAGTTACTTCAAAGCCCCATTCCACAAAGTGGTAATAGCAATTTTTGAAATGTGAGTCGCATAATCGAAGTCTATGTTTTTAGATAGATCGGTCGTTTGGTGATAGTGCTGATTGTGGGTTCCCATCGTATGTCGGTTTAAATGTTCATTAAAAAAAACGACTGGAAATCCTAAACTATCTAAAATATATCCATCGGTATTGTAGAGGTAGCTCTCGTCGTCAAACCGACCTCTAAAGGCAGGAAGAAAAGGGCTTGGACTATTTTTAGCCGCCTGCATAGCAATTTTAGAAAGGGCTAAAGACTGGGTCGTACCGCCACTATTTATCTGGAAAACGGGATCTTTAGGATCTCTGATTCCGATCATATCAATAAGAACCATTCCAGCAATATCTTTTTTTTCCTTTAAAATTTCCTTCATGAAATGACGAATCCCTAGATCGTCTGCGGGATATTCCTCTCCTGTTAAATGGAGAAGCCAAATATCTCGCTGTGGCTTTTCATTTCGCAATTCTTCAGCAGCCCTTAATAGGCTGGCCGTTGCAGTGCCATTGTCATCGGCGCCAGGATTACTAATTCTCTCTCCAGTTTTCGTGAAGTGGTCCTCCGAAATAGCGGTGTCGAAGTGATCGGCAAAGAGTAGTGGTGGGAGGGTTCTGTCCTTCCCAGGAATAATGGCAATAAGATTTGATTGAGGAATGCCTCGCCAAACAAAGGGTTGCTTTCGTATTTCGAGGCCTAAGACCTGATATCTTTCTGTTAAGTAATCGACGATATCAGCTAGGTGATTGTCGGGTTGAGCCGAGCTTTTTTTGGAAAATATTATTCTTTTTTTACTGATCGGAAAGAAGGCCTCCTCCTCCCCTGATAAAATTCGCACATCCTTTTTGAATTTGCTTAAAAAGTCGGGTGAAAACAAGGGTTGTTTAATCTCTATCGGTGTTTTGGAAAAAGAGAATTTTTCTTTTTGCCAGTTTATTTTTTGTTCTCCCCAGTGAAGTTTATTGTCTTTAGTGGCGCCCACTATGAAGGTAATCGGCTCGGCATTAAATCGAGCAGGTTGAGGAAGGATTCTAGCACGAAGGCTAGAATCTTCAGCAATATGTGCCTTTAAATTCTCTTTTTGCGAGGATGAAATCCACCCTGCAAGGAAATCTTTTCCTCTTTGTGAGGTCCAAACAGCCTCTTGATAAAGCGGTTTTTGATAGAGACTGTTAAAATTTAAAAAATCGCTAAAAAGAGAATGCGCATCGGCTGCAATATGAGGATTCATTACTATAGGCAATTCAGGGGGCATTACCTTTTTATTGGATCTTTGTTTCCAGTCGGAGGAGTCCAACCAGCTCCAGGGAGAGGATTCGGTTTTTCTGTAGCGCGCAAAAACCCAATTGGGATCTCCTTGGTCATTTAAATAGGGCCAAATTTCAAATTGAGCCTCTGAAAGACCTAATTGTTTTAAAAGTAGATTGCTCTGCTCCTCAACCCGCTGTTTAGCCTCCCATGGCAGATTGGGTTGGTCGGCAAGTTTTCCTTCTAAGACAAATTCCCTCGGTGGGGCTCCAATGTAGTAGGGTTGGCGTTGTTCAGAATTGGCCTCTAGGGTGGTCCAAGGTTTATTGTGTTGAACCAGGTGACTTAAAACCTCTACGCGTCCTAGGCTCTGCAGAAGTTTTCTACAGGCGAAGGTCTCTTTTGATAAAAAAAGAAGACAAAAAAGAGCTAAAATTGTTTTCATATTAGACGTTCACTTAGTGTCATCAGCAACCTACTAGCAGGTCTATCCCTTAGTGATTGCAAAGCCAAGACCAAGTTCGCCGGAGGCCCTTAGTGTGGATTATTAAAAAAAACATTATTTGAAAGCCTCGAAGGAAATCATTACTCTAATAGCAGATCAGAAAAAAATACGGAGCGCCCATGAACTATCCCCTTTTGCATATTACGTTAAATCATTTTCCTATTGTTTTAGTCCCTGTAGGAACGGGATTATTCTTATTTGGAGTTTTACTAAAAAAAGAGGCCCTTACCAAAATGGGGCTGGGACTATTTTTATTGTCGGGGATTGTTATCTTGGGCGCCTATTTTACGGGAGAGAGGGCAGAACAGGGATTTCTTAATGTGCTTGGAGATAAGGTAATGCCAGACACCCAATTATATATTCATTATCATGAAGAGGCCGCAGAACTAGCGGCCCTAGCCGTGACCCTCTTGGCTGCAGTAAGTGGAGGGATACTGTGGTTCTTAGCGAAGGGTAAAAAAATGATAACGCCTGTGTGGTTGACTGTAGGGGTACTGGCGCTATTAGCTCTAGGTACAGTTCTTGTGACCGCTCATCGAGGGGGATTAATTCATCATGAGGAGATTCGCTCTACCTCCTCCGTTTCCTTTTAATGTTCGTTAAAAGTGGTCATAATCTGATCACAGCCCCAAAGAAGATCTGCCTTAGCAATCACCAGGGGTGGGGCAAAGCGAATGATATGTCCGTGAGTCGGTTTTGCCAGTAATCCTTTTTTTGCTAAGGATAAACAAATTTCCAGAGCGGTGTGTTTGTAACTAGGATCGATCTCCACGGCATTGAGTAATCCTTTTCCACGAATCTCCTTAACCCAGGATAATTGAGTCAAGGGAAGTAGAGTGTCTCTGAATAATAAACCAAGCACCTCCGCCTTTTCTGCCAGTTGTTCATCTCTTAAAACCTCAAGTGCGATTTTAGCAACGGCACAGGCAAGCGGATTTCCACCAAAGGTAGAACCATGTTCTCCAGGTTTTAAACAAAGCATAACTTCATGACTGCCCAGAACTGCAGAAACAGGCAGGACACCGCCAGACAATGCCTTTCCAAGAATCAGAAGATCAGGTTTTACCTGTTCGTGATCACAGGCCAGTAATTTTCCTGTTCGGCCTAGTCCCGTTTGAATCTCATCGGCAATAAAAAGGACTCGATGGCGTGAACAAATATCTCTAACCCCTTTTAAAAAACCGGTGTCTGGAATAATAACGCCAGCCTCTCCCTGAATAGGTTCCACCATAAAGCCCGCCACCGAAGGATCGTGGCATGCCTTCTCTAAGGCCACTAGATCATTGTAAGGAATGATCTCAAATCCTGGAGTGAAGGGACCAAACTCTTTGTAGGTTAGGGGATCGGTAGATGAGGAAACTGCAGCGATAGTCCGTCCCCAAAAATTTCCGCTGGCAAAGATAATTTTTGCTTTGTTCTCAGCGATCCGTTTTTTTTGGTAACCCCATTTACGGCAAAGTTTAATCGCAGTCTCGCCAGCCTCAACTCCTGTATTCATTGGCAGTAGACGATCATAACCAAAGTAATCGGTGACAAATTTTTCATAGGGACCTAATTGGTCGTTGTGAAAGGCTCGAGAGGTGAGCGTTAATCGCTTTGCCTGTTCGATGAGGGCCTGAATTATTTTCGGATGGCAGTGCCCTTGATTAACGGCAGAATAGGCGGAAAGAAAATCGAGATATTTATTCCCCTCTAGGTCCCAAAGAAATGCCCCTTCACCTCGGCTTAGGACGACAGGCAGGGGATGATAATTAAGGGCCCCAACCCTATTTTCTAGTTCAATATAATCCTGAGAGTGTTTCATGTTTAGTCACCTTCGATAAAATATTTAACAAGTATACACGCTTATGAAAGCTCGTAAAAACAAACGATCAATTATGTGGAAAACGACATTATTGAGAGGGTATTTGAAGTTCGATTTTATGATATCTTTGCTAGGAGTGGCTAATCTAATTCCTAAGGGTGTGATTACCGTTTTATCGCCAGCCATGGCAAGGAGTGGAGCCTTGAAGTCGCGATGCTTTTTTATCCTGCTTAGTTTGTTTGGCGTCGGTTGCTCCCTAAAAAGCACTACCAATTCTCCTAAAGAATCCTCTGTACTTAAGGCTATGGGTGTGTCCGTTAGCGGTGGACTGCGCCCCTATTTTTTGAACAATATTTTTTTGATTTCTGGAGATCAGGTGGCTATCTCATTTACCGATGTTACCGATTATTGTCGCTTTATCTCACTTTCTAATTCGGAGGTTAACTTTAATTGTACAGACAAGATAGACTCGGCCGAAGATACTATGATTCCAAAATATCTCTCTGGAAAGAAAAGTTATCTTTGGTTTCCAGCAGGGAAAAACCTAACCCATCTTTGGGTGAATCGATCTCTCTATAGTTGTAAAATTTCAGAAACGGAAGGGTCTATCTCTTGTGAAACTGCAATCGCAGTAAGAACCTTAGCTAGTCAGACCCCTTAAAGGCTCTCTATGTTTTAAGGAACAGAAGTTAATGGCCCATCAAAAAAAAGCAAAAAATCTGGTCCGATTCCCATAACCCCTAATTTCGAAGTTGATTTTCTAAATCTCTTATATATTTGGGCGCCTCAACCGGATTTCTTTTTACGTGGCGAATGATCTCAATGGCCTTTACCTGAAGAAGTTTTCCCCCTGCCATCAGCTGGCACAGAAGAGGTTCAATAGGG
>JABMMY010000364.1 GCA_013205415.1 Deltaproteobacteria bacterium | reverse complement strand
GGTCGGTTACCATCACCGCATACTTGGTAATGGATTCTACGACTCTAACAATATCGATCTCCTGATCCCCAAGCTGCCTAAGAGGAAGTCCAGTGCTTCTTACAAGCGTTTCCCATTTGACCTGCCCCGAGATCACAATCATTGCTAAAGAATCTACATAGGCCCCATAAACTCCAGTAATGGCATTAGTGCCCCCAGGTCCGGTAGTAACATTCACAGCCGCGAGACGGTTTGACATGCGATAATAACTATCGGCTGCCATCGAACAGGCCTGCTCGTGATGACAGGCGATAAAAGTTAAATTTTTGCAACGACCAAAAGCATCGTTCAGGTGCATGGCCCCTCCACCGGTCACCATAAAAACATGCTTCACTCCATGGGAGGCTAAAGTTTCTGCGATATAATCTGCAACTCTTTTTTTCATGAGACCCTCTTTTTTTTAAGCGGTGGCCTGGTGATGCCATTCTAAAGTTTTTTGAAGTGCAATCTCTAATGAGATCTCCTCTTTTAAACCAAGTTCAGTTCGAATTTTTTTTGTTGAAGGACAATAAATTTCTTTAGGCGCCCCTGGTATAGCAAGGCCAGAAATATTAACATCAATTGCGTCGCCCCATTTGTCTTTGGCTATTTGTGAAACTAAAAAAGCCAACTCTTTAATGCTAATCTCTTTTTCTGAGCCGAGATTATAGGCCTCTTGATTTTTTCCGGAAATTAATAAAGTTAAAATCCAGCCAACGAGATCGGCGGTGTAAAGATAGGATCTAATGGGTGTGCCATCTCCAGAAATACGAATAGGCTCTTTTTTTAGAGCGGAAAGAATAAAGTTTCCGATAGCAAAGTGGGTATCTAATGGCAAGAAAGGACCCACAAAGGCAAAGGCCCTAGCGATGATCGTTTCCATTCCCGTTTCTCTTCCTACTTGATTCACTAAAAATTCAGCAGCCCTTTTTCCCTCTGCATAAGCAGATCCGCGAATGAGTCCATTGGGGCCGCCTAAAAAAGTTTCCTCTACATGAAGTAATGATTCGGGTTGTTTTCCATAGACCGCTCCAGAGCTGAGAAATAAAAATCTTTTGACATGGGCCTTTTTGGCCTCTTCTAGGCAGCGTTGAGTGCCGAGTAAAATTTCATTAAACATTTGAACTGGAGATTCAGAATTAAGTTTTGCACTCGCACTGGCGGCTCCGTGAATACAAAAATCATAGCCTTCCTGGGAGGGCAAAGAAAACGTAATAATATTTCCCTCAAAAAACACCCAGTTTTTAAGGGTAGAAAACAGGGGGTGTGCCTCTAAAAATCTTTTGGGATCGCGGCTTAAAACATGAACCGATAAATTAAGGTTTAATTCACTATTGGCTCTGGCCAAAGTATAGAGTAGCCACTTTCCAAAAAAACCGGTGGCCCCCGTAATGAATAAAGATCTGCCTCTTAGGGCATTCCACACCGGATATTTTGAAATAATAAAATCGGTATCCTCTTTTAATTGAAATGGGAAAAGTTCTGTTCTGGCAGTATTCATTACCATGTTAAAGTTTTACGGCTTCATTAATTTTTTTGGCAATATAACTAAGGTGCTCTTCTGAGAGCCCTGGCCACACGCCCACCCAAAAGCCCTCCTCCATAATTTTATCTGTATTTTTTAGAGTGCTATGAATGGAATAGGGTATCCCCTTAAAGGCGGGTTGCTTTGTGAGGTTGCCGCCAAAAAGTAGTCTCGTGCCAATTTTATTTTCTTCGAGATAGGTTACAATCTTATTTCTAAATTCACTTCCCTGGCCCTTTCCACAGAGAAAAAAACCAAACCAAGAGGGGTTAGTTCCCTCTGTCGCTTTGGGTAAGGTAAAGTGCTCTTCTAAACCAAGCTTAATAAGTTCGGTCTTTAAAAAGGTGAAATTATTTCTTCTTGCCTCAATAAAACCGGGCAACCTTTCTAGTTGAGCTAAACCTACTGCGGCCTGAAAGTCGGTTAGCTTTAGATTGTACCCTAAATGAGAATAGATATATTTGTGATCATATCCCTTTGGCAATTCTCCCATTTTCCATTCAAAACGAATGCCACAGGTATTGGATTGCCCTGGCGGACACCAGCAATCTCTGCCCCAATCTCTAAAGCTCGTCGCTACCTTTCCCAAAAGAGCATTATTAATTAGGACCGCCCCTCCTTCACCCATAGTGATGTGATGGGCCGGATAAAATGAGCAGGTCGAAAGAGCTCCGAAGGTGCCCACGTGTTTTCCCTCTATCGTGGCCCCTAAGGCATCACAACAATCTTCAATCAACCAAATATTTTTCTCTTCGCAGATCTTTACAAGCTTATCGGCTCGATAGGGATTGCCTAGAGCGTGAGCAATCATGATAAGTTTTGTTTTTGGAGAAATAGCGGCAATAATATCGTCGACAGAAGCATTATGAGTGGCTACGTCAACATCCACAAAAATAGGTTTCATTCCGTATTGAACTGCAGGTGCCACTGTCGTAGGAAAGCCACAGGCGGTGGTAATAAATTCATCTTCACGCTTCAGCATTCTATCTTTGAGTGTGGGACTAGTTAGGGCGCTAAAGGCTAATAGGTTTGCACTGGATCCGGAATTAACTAAAAGGCATTTTCTACTTCCCCAAAAGCGAGGAAATTTTTCTTCGAACTCGTCCGAAAATCTACCGGCCGTTAACCAAAGATCGGCAGAGGCCATTAGCAAAAGCTCTAGCTCCTCTGGCCCCACAACCTTTCCGGAGGCGGGAAGATAATCGACTCCTGGTATAAGTGCCTTGGGTTCAATCGCATTTTTGTGACGAGCTAAGACCTGTTTCAGATCTGCCCGAAGGGCCTCTGTTCCTACCATTGAATCCACCTTTTCTCGACGGCTAATTGGTACCAATCGATAGTCTGTTGCATTCCCGCCTCAAGACCAAACAGAGGTGCCCAGTTGAGGATTTTTTTAGCCTTGGTGCTATCTAAAGACTGCACAGGAATTTCATTGAAAGCTTGATTCAAAATCGTAGGGGCAATATTTTTTCCCATGAGGGACCCTATTTTTTTTACGATATCTAAGACCGATAGTCTTAATTCATAGGAAAAATTAAAGGCCTCTCCTGGCATCGGTTTCTCTATCATCTGTTTTGCTAATAATCGGTATGCGGCGGCACCATCACCCACATAAATATAATCTCGAATAAATTTACCATCGGATCGAATGATGGGAGCCCGATTATTTAATAAAGAGACGATGGTGTGGGGAATAATTCTACTTTCATTAAGATCACCCGGCCCGAAAAAGTTTCCACATCGGGTTACAGCAATATTCATCCCATAGGAATGTGCAAATGTTTGGCTAATAAGATCGGAACATGATTTTGAGACGTCATAGGGGTGTTTCCCTTCCAAGGGAAAGCTCTCATCATATTTTTCACCCTTTAAGTTTCCATAGGCCTTATCACTGGAAGCACAAACGACCCTCTGAATTCTTTTGGAATTTAATCTACAGGCCTCTAGCAATGCCCAGGTTCCTCGAATATTTACGTCAAGAGTGTCTGCGGGTCTTAGGTTTGCCTGTTGTACAAGAGTTTGTGCTGCGAGGTGAAAAACGGTATTTATTTCATATTCGTTAATGACTCTATCCAAAAGTTCTTGGTTTCTGATGTCACCATGGATCGTAACCGCCATCTCACTTAGCCCCTCAGCAAAGTATCTACTCTGTGGAAGTTGATCCCTAACTAGACAAACAAGTTTGGAGGTTTCATTATTTTTTAACAGTTGAGCGACTAATTCAGAACCTAATAGGCCTGTGGCGCCGGTAATAAGTGTGTTACCAAAAATTGCTTTAGACATTAGGTTCCTTTTTTTGAGGGGGTCCAGGGCGCCTCTCCTGAGTTCCATAATGATTGGGCCGTATTTTTATCGCTTAAAGTATCGATGGGAAACCAGAATCCCTCATGGGGATAGACCCTCAATTGGCCTGCTT
The DNA here is from genome assembly GCA_013205415.1 of Deltaproteobacteria bacterium. Lineage (GTDB taxonomy): Bacteria > Bdellovibrionota > FAC87 > UBA2466 > UBA2466 > UBA2466. The sequence goes on along the minus strand of JABMMY010000364.1, from coordinate 12,035 downwards.
TTGATAGATTTTCTAGCGGTGTCCGCTCTAAAATACAGCTGTCCTCATCGGAGATAAATTCCCTGAAGGAGCGCGAAAAGAAAAAGTAGCCCCCATTAACACTGGGGTAACGACCCGTGGGTTTTTCGGTAAATCCCAGGGCCTTATCTCCCTTAATCTGAAGCTCTCCGAATCGCGCCTTGGGCTTTACCGTTAAAACAGTTCCAACATTTCCGTGTTCTTGGTGAAACTATAATTCCGCACCTAAATCGACATCGCAAAGACCATCGCCGTAGGTTAGCGCAAAGGTCGAAAAATTGGTCTCATTTTTAATGTGATCAAAGGCTCTGGCAAGTCTGGCTCCCGTCATTGCATTATCGCCCGTATCCACAATTCGTACTCGCCAATTTTCTAAGGGGGATTCTTTTCTGGGTGTGACTGCATGGCGGGGAGTGTGATCCCTGCTATCACATTCAAAATGGCTAAACCGATAGGGATAGGATAAAAAATAATTTTTAATTTCCCAGCTTTTATATCCAGCACAAATCACAAAATCATTAAAACCAAATTGGTAATACCATCGCATGATGTGAATAAGGATGGGAATGTCTCCCACCTCCACCATCGGTTTGGGCTTTACGGTGGTCTCCTCCGATAAACGAGTGCCTAATCCTCCTGCTAGAATGAAAACGGGAATATTATTATTGGGATGGTTCATCATAACCCACTAAGCGATAGAATAAAAAAGGGTGTTTTTCAAATAAAAAAGCTAAATAACACGAGAATGGGTTGTTCTACGATAGGTTGAGAAGCTCGTGCAGTCGCAAAACTCCAACAATTTGGTTTTCCTTAACGATGGGGACGACATTTAGAGGTTTTTTTCTATCCTCCATGAAACTTAGCGCCTCTACCGCCATCATCTCTGGGGGAATACTGAGGGGATTACGATTAATAATGGAGGGGAGAGAAAGGGTAAAGATATTAGCTTTGTGTTGGTTAAGAAGTCGTCTGACATCTCCATCGGTAAGAATTCCCTCTAAACCTCCATCGGTACCAGAAAATAGTAGAATTCCCAATCCGTAGGTTCCAAGATCGGCAATACTTTTTTCAATCGTTGTTTTTTCCGATTTGAAGATAGGACATTTTTCTTTCGGAATCATCAGGTCGGAAACGCGTAACGACAATCTTTTTCCAAGTTTTCCACCTGGATGATATTTCGCAAAATCTTCGGGCTGAAAATCCTTCATTTTCATTAGCGTCACCGCTAAAGCATCTCCTATAGCCAGGGCCACTGTGGTGGAGACTGTAGGTGCTAAATCAAGTGGGCAGGCCTCTTTCATAGTTGGAACAAACAATACAATATCTGCCTGTCTTGCTAGCGTAGAATCTTTCCCACTCGTGATAGCGATAATTTTGGCGTTAAGTCGTTTTATCGCAGGCAATAAACTAACAAGCTCTTCACTCTCCCCGCTTTTTCCTATAGCAATGACCACATCATTTGATGTCAATATTCCTAAGTCACCATGCATTCCATCTGAGGGATGTAGAAAACAGGCAGGTGTTCCTGTGCTATTCATTGTGGCCGCAATTTTACGAGCAATAATTCCAGACTTGCCTGCTCCCGTAAGAATAACTTTTCCGTGCACTGAAAAAAGTAAAGAGATCGCTTCAAAGAAGGGCTGTCCTACAGATTCGGCCATTATCTTTAGGGCCTCGGCCTCGATTTGGATCACCTCTCGAATGCTTTTTAAGACCTCTTCATTTTTATCTTTTAAAGTTTGATTCATAATAGCCACAACCTTTTCTGACCGTAGTGGCAGCCATTTACCCTTGTCAATCGAAGGTTATTCGCCCCCTCTATCTGATAGCTTTAAAAGAGGAGGCTTTGTTAACGATATAAAAAAAGGCACCCTTCAATTGAAAGGTGCCCTTTTAAGTTTAATTTAATTATTGCAGGCCTTTAAAGTCTCTTGGCTCTCCTCCTCCACCATCAAAGCGCTATTATGAGAGTAAGGACAGGCCTCTGAAACAGAACAGGGAGAGGCAGATCTTAAATAAACACGACCCTTTTTTGCGTCTACCGAAAGATTGTTTATTGCTAAGAACTCTTTCCCCGCATTTGAGACATCCCATTGAGCTACGATAGGATGGCCCGAAGCCTTTAGGTCGATAAAAGTAACCTGTTTAGACACTTCAGAACCCACCACTAAACAGTGGCCCATTTGACCAAGTCCTCTCGGCTGTCCGGCAGGAATTGCAATTTTTTCGGTTATTTTAGATTTTGTGGCATCTAAAATACCCACTTGGTTTTTATAGCGTTCGTTGAAAATAATTTCATTTCCATTTTCTAGAATCAGCATATTGCTAACACCAAAGACAGGCTCTGAACTAATTTTCTGTGCCGTTTCAGAGGTAAGATTTAATTGAGTTAGAAAAAAGCGATCACTTCCCATATCGGGTTGTTGTGCAATAAAAATAGAATTACCAAGAAGAACAGAGGTTCTTGGTCCCGACATTCTGGCATTTAAAAAACGGGCCTGTCCCGACTTGATACTAAAAAGGGTTCTGAGGGGTTGGCCTATAGGGCCGCCATCATCAAAACCACCTGGATCGGTGAAATACATTTGACCGGGTTTGCCTACAAACCTATCGGCTAAAGCCTCTGCGGGAATTTTATAATCGGTTACCTTAAGCGTTTCCCCAGTTCGTTTAATAATAGAGTAGTGGCTTAAGTTATCACTAACCGCAATCCCTACAGCTAAAATGCTATCGGAACCAAAGGCATATAAAAATCTAGGAGAGTGTTTTAGTGGAACTGTCGTTACTAGTTTTCCATCGCTACTAAAAAGCTCTACTTTATAAGCAGCAGCTAAATCTTTTCGCGAATGTCCAACCCAAAGATGCCCATCATGAAAAACCTGGCCCTCGAAAGGCTCAAAACGATCTAGTTCGGTGAGTTTTGTAATAAGAATATTTTTTGTGGGCTCCATAGCTTGAAGGCATCCCCCCCAAACAAAAAACGATAAAAGTAGTCCTACTAAGGTGCGGTAACTTTGATGCAACATTTTTTGGCTCCTTTAAAAGTTAAATAATAATAAACAAATAGGTCATATCATTTTTAGGGTGTCCTCTAAAGTAGGCGTGCGTAAGAAAACAATCCTAGCTAAAAAACCGTAGAAGTGATTTATGGGCTACGCATTTTATTTTTTTACGGGGTAAGGGTTTAAGAGGGGCTTATGACGTGGTTGAAACCTTTAATATATTTAGCACTATTTGTTAGTTTTGAGCTTGTGTGGGCTGGGAACCCGGCCTTTAATAGAAGGCCATTATTGGATGTGGCAACCATTGAGGGTTGGATTAATGACCCCGTTGAAACTCCAAAATCGGTGGAGCATCTTTTATTGAGGTTTCCGGCCCTCTACCGCTCCCATTTTGTTTTAATGCACGATAGTCTCAGTTTGCACCAGGCGACAGCCACCCACCCGCGAATTATTTTCTTCGGTCCCGACGCGAGACTTCTTGCCGCGGTTTCTACCTTTCCGGAAGATCCTCGGAGAGACATTATAGAGCTAATTCAATTTGAACCTCAGACTGCGAAATATAGTTTTCATGAAGTCTCCTTTATTGGAAAGAGTCCTCAAATAGTTCACGAGCCCCCCAAATGTAAAAGCTGTCATGGCATGGATGGACGTCCCAACTGGGAACCCTACGATATGTGGCCCGGTTCTTATGGCAGTGTTCATGATACGATTCCTTCCAGATCTTTAGAGCATAATTTTTTCACAGAATTTCTTTTGAATTTCAAAAAGAATGATCGCTTGCAATCTCTTCATGGAGATTTTTTCATGAAGGATGAGGGGAGCGCAGGAAAAACAAATTATTTTACGGTTTCTAGAGGTTCCAGTTCGAATGCCTCCCTGTCTATTCTTCTTGGGTTTTCCAATCGAGAACGATTAGCAAGACAGATTATTAATTCTAAAGATCATTCGCAATATCGCTATGCAATCATCGCAGCTCTTTTGGGTTGTCCCCAGGAGCCTCGCGAGTTTTTAAGAAAAGATCTGAAATTAAATCATCCGAAAAGTTTTAAAGAGGTTTTAGATGAAACTCAAAAATTGATTCATCAAGGTCATTTACGCCGGTTACATCTCAGTGAAGAGTTTCAAAAAACGAGCCCTGATAATGATATCTCCGAGAGAGTAGATCGGTTTGGATTACGACAGAAAGAGATAGTTCGGGTCGCAAAGTTAAGATATTTACTAGAGAACCGTACCGTCGATAAACTTGAGATGGATCGCTGGTCACTAAGCCACCGTAAAGATACTTACGATCTCAATGATGGACTCAGTGGGCTTGAAAATTTAGTGGGTCATTATGTCCCTATGGCCTTTTCCCTCTCTGAATCGATCACCTCTAAAATAACCTATGAAACGATTCCCTTTGCGATCACCTCTTACGATTCAGATGCCATCCCCTCCAATAAGGAAAAGGAGGTCTTTGCCCTTCAAGCATTTGAGGCCCCCAGTCCTTCAAAAGAACTATGTGAAGAATTGGCAATAAATGGAAAAGCAGAATTGACTTGGAAAAGGTAATGGCAATCGATCCTTCGGGTACTTTCCTACGTATGCACTTGACTCAACCGAATGAAGCCTCGCTTTCCAAAGACGCTTTCGAGGAGTTTTTGCCCATTGATTTCTTTGCTCTTACCATTCACTTTAAGATCAAACGCAAATGCATTGATCGATTCTTGCACTTGATCGGTGGTCAGATTTCCGATGCGAATCAACTGTGCAAGTTGAGGTCGTCCAAACCGAATCTCGCTAAGAGGGCTAGCATCAATTTTATTCCACTCGAGGGGAAGATCACCGGGAAGATCTGAAATTGCAGTATTAGTTAGTTTATTAAGATCTAGATCTAAAGAACTTGATTTAGTCTATGAAAATGATCCCCGATAATGGACTCGTTAAAATGCCTGGCATTATAGCTAGTCGTATAGCTATAATTGAATTATGGCTATAACCATTGAAAATACTTGGTGGAATGAGGGGGGACTTTGGGAAGATTCTGACCTAAAAAGGGTGAAATTGTCCCTACTGCACTACCGACCCGAACCCTTTTCACCAGAGGAATGTACAAAAGCATCGGTATTGACCCTCCGGGGACCGAGGCGAGCTGGAAAGACCGTGGCGTTAAAACTACTCGTAGCCAAGCTCATTGAAAAAAAAGGGTGGCTGCCGCAACAAATTGTATGGACTGTCTTTGATACGATGAGAACTCTCTCTCAGGCCGAGGAGCACTTATGCGAGATACAAAAAAGATACTCGCCCAGACTTTTAATTGTCGATGAAATCACGACGGTTTTAGGCTGGCAACGCGTGATAAAAAAACTGCGTGACGATGGGACGTTCTCCCAAACCTGTCTCATCTTAACGGGAAGTTCCGCTTATGATCTAAAATCGGGTGCAGAAAGAATGGCCGGCCGCCGGGGTGATGTAGAGCATCCCGACCGAGTTCTGTTACCCATGTCTTATCTGGAATTTTGTAAGCAACTGGAACACAATGGCCTCACTGAAACTAAGGACTGGCCAACTAAATTTCTTGAGGTCGGAGGCTTTCCTTTTCGGATAGAAAATTTTTTAAAAGCCAAGACAAAATGGAATCCTCTTAACGCCTTTCAAGTCTTTGATGATGTCGTTTTCTATGAGTTTAATCGCAGGAAACTGGACCGAAATATCGCTTTGGAGATTTTGGGTCGATTAACCGCCATTGGAAACACCGCCGTTAGCTATGAATCTTTCTCTAAAGCCCTCAGCGTAGCAAAAGACACCGCTAGAAAATATTTAGATGCTCTCGGGGATGCCTTTTTGTTAGCGACCATTTTTTCTTATGACACTGGTCGAGCCCGGGTTGCTCCCAAAAAGGACAAGAAGTTCATCTGGATCGATCCGGCGCTGGGATTTTTAGGTCAACATCTGCAGCAGGGGGAGGCCGCGCCAGAAGATCAACGGGTAGAATGGTGTGTTGGAGCGGAGTTAATTCGCCGATTTGAAGTACGACTATGGGAGGGGTTATCGGCACCCCGAAATGTCTATACTTGGAAAAGTTCAGGTGGCAATGAAATTGACTTTTTATTAGTAAACAAGACTGCGAAACTTTTATTCCCAGTTGAGGTTAAATTCCAGAAAACGATCTCAGATTGGGACTTTCAGATCTTGGAGCGCGCTTTTCAAAAAGGATGGATAGTGACTCCTGATACGGATCGGAAACGGCCAAAATCGGAAGCATTGTCATTCGGAAAGTTCTGTCACAGAATTCTGGAGATGAACTGAGGATAGAGGCTAGACTCTAATCAACTCAGATTTAGTCGTCAGTTCATTGGATAAAGATTTGATGCTTTTGCTTCATTCTTATGAAAAAAAATCACAGAAGGCGAGCCGCCTTTGAACACAAACTTATCGACATGACTTGATTGGCTTAATCGATAAAGAAATTGCTCGGCAGCTAGACGGTTGAGTAGCATTTGAAAATCGAGTTTTTTCTCTCTTGTGATATTAAGAAGACGACCCTGCAGACTTTTAATATTGTTAGGCATAATTATTCATCGGCTCCAAGAATCGTAATAATTTCATCTAGCGGTTTTCTGAGGCGGCGTGCATAGCCACTCAGTTTTTGTACGTCCTTGTCTTTGCGTTTGAGATAAGCTTTGAGTGCCTTGAGTGCTACCTCCTCGGTCGTGTACTTAAAAGCGTCCACCACGCTTTTTTCAAGATCATAGATGCGAACAGTACGCTTTTCAAATCGATGTCGCGTTATTCCCAGGCTATAGGAAATCCCTGAGGGTCGAATTAGCCGATAGCGGGGGTTGTGAATAATATGGGGAGCGGGTAGCGCTATCCATATTTGCCTTTCTTCTACATCGGTAAGGCCATAATAAGTAAGAGCGGAGATTCCACCGATAACCGCTTTGGGATGTAAACTCTTCGGCCCGACAGCACTTATCGGAGGTTTAACTGCGCTTTTCTATTATGGACTAATTGATCAAGCGCCGAGAAAGATTTGGGTAGTTGTCCCCAGAAATAAAAAGACGATCAGTTCGCTTTTTCGTTGTATGCGAACCGGAACGAATCCGAAGATCGGAATCGACGACCACGGAACCTTTCGAATTTCAAATCTTGAGAGAACTATTGTGGAAGGACTTCGTTACGCATCAAAAATAGGAGCTACTACCGCTATCAAGGCCGCGAGAACAGCGATTGCTGAGGGAAGGACGACGGAAGTAAAACTTGGAAAAGAGGCGACGGCACTCGGCCTGAGATCGGTCATTCACAAGTATTGGGACGTAATCACGACATGAGTAAAGCACTAGAAGATCAGGCGCGCTCAATTTCTAATCGCCTCTCACTTCTTGCCCAGAAACTGGGTGTGCCTTTTGAAGACATCTCGACCGAGTTCTTACTTGAGCGAATGGTGGCCAGACTCGTTAGCGACAAGTGGCTGGACACCACATCGAGTTCGGGAAAAGCCTCAGGTACCGCACCCAAACCCTTTTTGTTTGCGCGTCTGCAAATCCTCTTTAAACAGCCTTTCCATTATTTCATTATCGTTTCTACCAGGATACACATCAATTTTAGGGGCATAACAAACAAACTCGGGGGATTCATCCTCCGTGAGAATAAGGTACTGAAGCTGATCTTCCTTGGGATAATCAAGAAAAACTAATGACCCCAGTTCCTTCAAAAAAGGTGTACCCCATACTTTCCACGTTTTACGATTCCAGACCTCGTTTTTCCTAAGTGGCTGTTCAGTTTCGGCCTCAGTCAGCACATCCATCAAAGTTCCAAGATGTGTCTCATCAATAAGCCTAAAAACAGAGCGTCTAGGAATGGTAACAACGTAGATGGCATCCTTTGCCCCCAAAAAAAATCTAATATCATGCACTTCCAGAAGCCCTATGAAAAATAGTGGGTCTACACCACTAAGAGGACAGTCCCATGGGGCGAAAAAAACATCCTTCCCAAACTTAGATTTAATCCGCTTTATCATGGATACCTCACCTTTACTCTCGTGTTGTCACTACCTCGTCCGGCATCTTTCGGCTGCATTTCAATCGTGGGAGCCCTTTTATCCTTAATTCGAAGTACTACTCTTTCTCCGTTTTCTAATACTTTTACACGCACGTCTGGGTCATTAGATGACTGTTCTTTGCCTGGAACTTTCTCAAAATCTCGCTTTGCAGCTTCTCTTCCACCTGGATTTTTGTAATTTCTTGCTCCCCATGAATTCTCCGAAATATCCTTAGAGTTTTTGTTAATGATCCCAAGATCTCGAAGTGGTTTCTCAAGCTCATCATGTTCTTTACTTAAGGTTTTAAGACCGCTTTGAATCAAATCGCGTATCACCTGATTTGCCGAATAACCAAATCTCTCGACGGCCTGTGAAAATGCATTCCAATCAATAGACTGCTCAGTCAAAATAGCGGCAATTACCGCGGCAGCAAGTAGTGGGGAGGCTTCTGCTGGCAAAGCTCCAATCGCAAGGGCTCCAGAAAGTACAGAAAAGGACAGCGGCTGAATTTGCGCCGCTTCTGGATCTGCAATGAGGGCTGAGACATCGATGATCGATAAGTTATCTTTAATTGCTTGAGGTGCGCGAGATCGGCCCACAACCCGAATCTGAAGTTCTCCTACATCGAGATAGTGCCCAGATGTTAGAAATCGCGCGTAAATATTTTCAGAAACTTGACTCCAGGACGTTGTCTCTTCCGTCCCTTTTTCTGACGATGGCCCCGGCAAAGATATAAGGGAACTAAGATCCTCATAATCATAACCGCGCTCGCGTACTTTTCGTCTAAAATCCCTAAGGGCTTTAACAGCCTCTCCAAAAGAACCCAGCAAGCTCATGGCTTCATCTGTTAACTCTTCGAAATGAGGTAGCCTGGTGTTTTCAGCTATAACATTCCATTTATCAACGAAAGATTGATAGAAGGAAAGTTTGAGTTCGTTTTTGTGCTCTGGAATAATTTTATCGATAATTTCTTTGCTTTTAGCCGACATCTCTTCATACAGAATACCGTTTTGAATACTCCACGAAAGCACTTGAATATCTTTAGGGCTAAACTGAGAAAGCGCCAGTGCATTAAGATCACGAATAGCACTAGCCCGTTTCCCAATTAATTTACCTAAACTGTATTGATGTGCAGTAGGACTTGAACCACCAGACTGCATACAGTAAGTCATGACTGGAACAACATAATCTCCGGGAGAGAGCTTTAAAACGCCATGACTCAAATTTAGGCGGTTACCAAAGTACTGACGCGGATCGAATGGCTTTCCTGGAAGCTGTTTGACCCTAGGGTAAAGTTCCCTGGCGCTTGGTGCGATTGGGGCTTCTGCAAAAAATATTTTTTCAAGTACGGGACGTACAGCTAAGAGCGCTGCTTTCTTTGCCACGTCTTCCACACCTATTTGAGTTGAGGCGCAACCAAACAGCAAAAATACACTGAGAGCCCCAAAGGCCCAGGGGACTGCCTTCGTTTTGACCTTTTTTTTAGTTACTCCCATAATGTAATTTCAGATTTAATACCTAAACAGCATACTTTTAGTTTTTGAAGGAAGTTCTTTAAACTGCCTTCTTTCGCTTTTCCTGGCGTTACGCCAGAAGCTCTTGAGGACTCATTTCCTTAGTCTCATTGTAAACTTTGTCAGTATCTAAAGATCTTTCTTTTTACGGTATCCTAAAGCCCACACGCACAACAAGCAAACTTAAAAGACTCATCAATAGACAGAGAACAAATCGGTTCCACGGTGGAACGAATTTGCGTCTTAATTGCTATGCATACTTTGAAACGCCTGAAAAAACTTGGGCCGTAAATCAACATGGTGCACAGCTCACTAAAGTCGTGGAGAATAGTGATATGGATAGATTTGGACTGAGGCATCAAAAAGTGGCCGGACGCCAGAGAGGTACAGTTAATCATGGGACGCTTTGCCTTGATGAAATTCTAGAGTAGCTCAAACTGAATATCCCCGAACAAATAATAGGTTTGCTTCCATAGTTAACCCCTGACCGATAGGCGGACGTTTTGCTTGAGTTGATGCGCGACTACACATTTTAATAAAATCCGACAGAAACGGTCTCCGATCTCTTCGTGAAGATCGCGAGTCCATGGTTTTGGCGGGGTATTTTTTCAGCATGTCTATTGGGCTAGTATTTGAATACGTCATGGGTGTCTCCATTTTATTAAATAGTATTTAAATACAATTACTTATAATTGATATGTGCATGTATTTTTAATAAATATTTTGACTAAATGTGCCGATATAGCTATCATATGAAATGAGGTTGGTATGACTACGCTCCAACAATTTAGAGTTCATCTGAAGCCGGGAAAGGTTTACCGCCGGGAGGAACTTCAGGCTTTTTCCCCAAGCGTGGATCGTGTGCTCAAAAACCTTCTCGAAGATAGGCTTTTGGAAAAGGCCGGAGCGGGACTCTATTACCGCCCCAAGAAAAGCGTTTTTGGCGCTACTCCCCCTGGTGAGCACGAGCTCGTGGGAGCCTTCCTTAAAGACAAGGACTATCTGCTTGTCTCGCCAAATCTCTACAATAGTTTAGGTGTTGGAACGACACAGTTCTACAACACTACGATAGTTTATAACCGAAAACGACATGGGCAATTTACCCTGGCCGGAAAACGGTTCGACTTTCGAATGAAGCCGCGTTTTCCAAAGACCCTCTCGGAAGAGTTTTTGCTCGTTGATCTCATGAACAACTTAAGTTTCCTTTCCGAAGATCGGGAACTCGTTTCCGAAAGAGCGAAGCGACGGGCAGCGAGCTTAAATCGGGATCGGCTTTTAAAAGTAGCGCGGGCCTATGGAAAAGTGGGCACGAGACGATTCTTCGAGAAACTACTCGCCAAATGAGCACTTCACATTTTCTTCACGAGCATAAAGAATTCAAAGACCTCCTTGAAATCCTCTCAAAAGAGTTGGGCATTCAGCCGCAGCTTGTGGAGAAGGATTACTGGCTGATGCATTGCCTATTTGGCCTGCTTTCCCTGAAATTCAGCATTGAGCTTAAAAGCGGAACTTCTCTCTCAAAGGGGTTTCAGGTCATTGACCGTTTTTCGGAAGACATCGACATTAAGATTGATCCTCCCAAGCATCTTAAGGTTAAGGCAGGCCCGAATCATGACAAAGATATTCACATCGAGTCCAGAAGGCGGTTTTTTGACTGGCTCAAAGATAATATTAAGATTCCTGGAATTATTTCGGTTGAACGCGATACTGAGTTTGACGATGGCCACATGCGAAGCGCGGGAATTCGTCTGCGATATAAGAGCCACTATGATCCATTGCCGAAGTTGAAAGTAGGCATCTTGCTTGAGGTTGGCTTTGATCGCACTGCCCCAAATGAGAAGGTAACTATCTCTTCTTGGGCATACGAAAAGGCAACCACGGTGAAGGTTTCCATTGAAGACAATCGGGCGGTTGATGTCCCCTGCTATCAGCCCCAGTACACATTCGCAGAAAAAATTCAGGCCATCTCGACCAAATTCCGACAGCAGCAGAAGAAAGGTAACGCCTTCCCGCCAAATTTTCTTAGACACTATTATGATATTTATCGGCTTTTGGAGCTGGATTCGGTTCAAAAGTTTATCGGAACAAGCGAGTATCATGAGTACAAGAACAAGAGGTTTCGCGGAGGCGATAACCGTGACATTGCAACTAATGATGCGTTCCTATTGAAAGACCAAGCGGTACGAACGCTCTACGAAACGGAATACCGAAAAGGCGCCGATCTTTACTACAAGGGCCAAGTTCCATTCTCCAAAATCCTGGATCGAATTGGGGAAAACATTGAGAAGCTGTAGAATGGTGAACAGCTCACTAAAATCGTGGAGAATAGTGATCTTTTAGCCTATCCCATGCTGAAGGGAAATAGAGGAGTATTAATTAGGAAGTAGGAGTCATATGGTTTGAGTATGGCGGAGAGGAGAGGAGTCGAACCTCCGATACAGTGTTACCCGTATAACGGTTTAGCAAACCGCCGCCTTC
>JABMMY010000363.1 GCA_013205415.1 Deltaproteobacteria bacterium | reverse complement strand
CTGGAGAGGCGATTGGCTTGATTGGAAAAAATGGAGCGGGTAAGTCGACATTGCTCCGTATTTTAGCCAGCCTTACCGAACCCACTAAGGGGCAGGCTGTGATTCGTGGAAGAATCGCCTCGCTTCTGGAAATGGGAAGTGGATTCCACCCCGATCTCACAGGAAGAGAAAATATTTTTTTAAATGGAGCCTTTCTCGGAATGAAAAAAAAGGAGATCGCCGAACAGTTTGATGCCATTGTGGCGTTTTCTGAAAACGAAGCTTTTATCGACACTCCTGTGAAACATTATTCTAAAGGAATGTATACGCGATTGGCATTTTCTGTGGCGGCCCATCTAAAGGCCGATATTTTACTATTAGATGAGGTCTTAGAGCTGGGCGATGTCACATTTCAACAGCGGGCTATTCAGAAAATGATAGAAAGAAAAAAAGAGGGAAAGGCGATCATTTTTGTATCACATCATGCGGAGAGGGTTCAGTCGATGTGTGATCGCGCTATTTGTTTAGATTCAGGGTACCTTAGTTTTGATGGAGGGATTAAAGAGGGGATGGAGCGGTATTTGACTAGCCTCACTCTTTCATCCATGCTTTAGCTATGACAACCTCTAAAAAAATTCCTCAAATCTGGCTTGATCATGATCGAAACATTCGTCCCTATCTTTGGAGTCATCGAGTCCTATCGATAGGAAAAAATATTTTAGGGTTGGGACTTTTAATTTGGTTCGTGGTGAGTTTAAGGGCCTTTCATTTAGAGATATTTTTAGGAGGAAAGATCTCCTCACCTTTTTTAATTTGGTTGGCCTATTTTGGAATAGTAAGCACCGTATGGGAAGTTTGTTCCTTTCCCTTTAGTATTACCTCTCATTGGGTAGAAAAAAGTCATCACCTATCTAAACAAACCTATCTCAGTTGGTTTTGGGATCAAGTTAAAGGGTATTTATTGGGTGCTGTTTTGGGGTCTATATTTCTCGGCGTTTTATACGGTTGTATTATTTATTTAGGCACCGGTTGGTGGTTTGGAACTGCCGCTCTTTTTATTGGACTCTCGATAATATTAGCTCAATTAGCACCTGTATTATTAATTCCGATTTTCTTTAAATTGGAGCCCATGGAGGGTGGGGAGTTGAAGGAACGTCTTTTGACGATGTGTAAAAATTTTGGAGTCGAAGTTAAAGAGGTTTATCACTTAGGAATGGGAGAGAAAACAGAAAAGGGAAATGCGGCGTTTGTAGGTTTGGGAAAAACTAAGCGGATTATGATTGGTGATACCCTATACAAAAAGTTTTCTCCTGAGCAGGTAGAGGCTGTATTTGCTCATGAGCTTGGGCATCAGGTTCATAATGATTTGTGGAAAGGAATGATCCTTTCGAGTGGTTTTTTATTTGTAGGTTTTTATTTAGCACAGAAATTAGTAGCCAACTATGTTCATCCCTATTTTGAAAGTAACATGCTTCAACCTTTCGGAGCCTTATCCTTCTTTTTAGTTTTTACTATAGTGCAGATGCCAGTCGGTATTATTCAAGCGATGTTTTCTAGGTGGAGAGAAAGAATGGCCGATCGGTTTGCCTTTGAGCGGATAGGCAGTGGCGAAAAATTGGCCGAGGCCTTAGAGAAACTTACCTTTCAAAACCGAGGGCTGTTTAAACCTAATCCTATCATTGAGTTTTTTACCTATTCTCATCCGGCCCCCTGGAGAAGAATTACTCTCCTTCGAGGTTCTAAAGTTTCGTAAAATGAAAAAAGTATTTTTGTTCTTTATCTTTTTATTTTACATCACAGGCTCATTTGCCCTGCTTCCTATTTTGTCACCTCCGGAGGGGGCGCCTCCAACCGTTATTTTGATTTCTATGGATGGGTTTCGTTCAGATTATTGGAATAGAGGTAAGACCCCCCATTTTCATGAGCTGATAAAACGAGGGACTCTAGCCGACCATTTAAAACCGGTGTTTCCGTCGGTCACCTTTACCAATCACTACTCTTTAGTGACTGGGCTTTTTGCGGAAAATCATGGGATTGTTAATAATTCGATGTGGGATCCCGTGAGTCGGAAGAGTTTTGAAATTCACAATGCAGATGCCGCCGTTGATCAGAGTGTTTGGTGGGAGGGGGAGCCTGTCTGGGTGACCGCAGAAAGGCAGGGTAAACGGACCGCCTCGATGTTTTGGGTAGGAAGCTCGGCTGAGATCAATGGCACACGTCCTACCTACTGGATGCCTTATGACCAGACCTTTCCTAAGCAAAAAAGAATCGAGAAGGTTTTAGAATGGCTAGATCTCCCTTTAGAAAAAAGACCCCAGTTTATCACACTTTATTTTGAGGACACCGATCTCGCCGGGCATCGTTATGGGCCTGACTCTGAAGAGGTGACCCAAGCTATCAAGGAGCTAGATGATTCCTTAGGGCTGTTAGTCGCCGGGCTGAAAATACGAGGGCTTCAAAAAAGTACAACTCTTATCTTAGTTTCCGATCATGGGATGGCATCGGTCAAAAGATCGGATCGACTTTTATTAAACGATTATGTGAAGCCTAATGAAGCGAAGGTAGTAGGAAGTGGCGCGTTAGTTTTCGTATGGCCTGCCAGTAAACAGGCGGAATTAGCAATTCTGAAAAAGGTCGATAAAAAGCCTGGACCCTTTCAACTTCTCTTGAAAGAGAAAATGCCTGAACGGTTTCATTTTTCGAAGCATCGGAGAATTTCCCCTTTTGTTTTCTTGGCAAATGAAGGGTGGTATTGGGAAACGGGATTATTGCCATCAATAAAACCTGCTGTATTTGGAATGCATGGCTATGATAATATCTCACCTCGCATGCAGGCGATATTTTTGGCTGTGGGACCTAATTTTAATGAAAATAAAAAGGTGGGAGAGGTTGAGAATATAGATATTTACTCTTTGCTGGCCCATCTTTTAAAGCTTAGGCCCGCAAATACCGACGGTAGTTATCAAAGAATTGAAAGGGTTTTACATTTAAAGGAATAAACACTCATTACTGAAGGAGAATCGGTGAATCACTCAAAATTAATAGTCAGACTCATAGTTTTATTTCTGGTTTCCGGTGGAGCGGGCTTCACTCGTTCCTTTTCCACCACGCTAACTGAGGAGCAAGAAAAAGCGTTAACAGGGGCGATGGAAGAATTAACCGATCCCGTCAAAAGACAGGAAAATTTAAAAAAGGATAAAAAAGCGGCAGAATCGGATGAATTAGTCAAAGAGGTAGGGGGTGAATTTTCCGAAGAAATTTATCAGTTAGCTGCAAAGGTAATGGAGACGGTCGCCTCTGATGCTAAAGGTGATCCCGATAAGATGGAAAAAATATTAAATAAGGCCGCTAAAGATCCTGCAAGTTTTGCTAAAACATTTTCTAAGGATCAGAAAAAAATATTAAAACAGCTCGGGGAAAAAATAGAGAGATCAAAGAAACCGGCTATTCATTAGATAAGATCTGCTCCTAGAAAATGTTAGTTAAGGTTAATTGGCTAATGGAGTATTTGTGGTTTGTGAAGTCCCGGTTATTGTAATCGTTGTCGGAATAAATCCAAAGCCATCTAGTCCTGCTAACTTCAAGACCTCGGCTACGTCCTTAATGTAATGGAATGTGAGTTGATTTTTAATTTCAGGGCTCACATCGATTAGATCTCCCTTGTTTTTTTCAGGGAGTAAGATTGTCTTAATTCCAGCTCGATGAGCCGCAATCACCTTCTCTTTGACTCCGCCCACCGGGAGAATATTGCCTCTGAGCGTAATTTCTCCTGTGAGAGCCAGGTGTGAAGAGACAGATCTATTTTGAATAAGACTGGCTAGAGCTAAGAAAATAGCAGTGCCAGCCGATGGGCCATCCTTGGGAATAGCTCCAGCAGGTACATGAATATGAAATTCTGATTGATCAAATTTTATTTCGGTCGATTTTATCAATTGGGATCTTAAGAGGCTTAAAGCAATTTGAGCAGATTCTTTCATCACATCTCCCAATTGACCTGTGAGGATTAATCCTCCCTTTCCTTCCATTCGAGCAACCTCAATTTGTAGAATTTCCCCTCCCACTGGGGTCCATGCCAGCCCTGTTACAATGCCAGGTTTAGCATCCGTTTCTACGACCTCAGGAAATAGTTTTTGAGGGCCAAGAATGGATTCAAGTTGTAGTTTTGAGATTATTATTTTTTCAGGCGGATTTTCTCCCGCCAATTCTTCAGCTGCAAACCTGCAAAGGTGAGCTAGTTCTCTCGTTAAATTTCTAACCCCTGCTTCCCTAGTGTAGGCTTCGATCAATTGGGCTAGTGCCTCATCGGTGATTTGTAAAGTAGCTTCAGAAATTCCGTGATCCGAAAGTACCTTTTGAATGAGATGCCGTTTCGCAATTTCCATCTTTTCTGGTTTCGAGTAGCTGGTCATTTCAATAACCTCTAAACGGTCTTTTAATGCAGGCGGAATAGTCTCGATCATATTTGCAGTCGTTACAAAAAAGGCCTTAGATAGATCGTAAGGAACATCTAAGTAATGGTCGACGAAGGTATGGTTTTGTTCAGGATCTAAAACCTCTAATAACGCCGAAGCGGGATCTCCCCTGAAGTCATTTCCCAATTTGTCCACTTCATCCAAAAGAATCAGAGGATCGGTAACCCCAGCGCGTTTCATCGCCTGAATAATTCGGCCGGGTAGAGCCCCGATATAGGTTCTTCTATGGCCGCGAATTTCAGCTTCGTCTCGCACTCCGCCTAAACTAATACGTACAAAACTACGGCCGAGGGCCTTAGCCATCGATTGGGCAATACTTGTTTTTCCCACTCCTGGAGGACCCACTAAACATAGGATGGGGCCCTTCATCTCCTTTTTTAATTTGGCTACAGCTAAAAATTGGAGAATTCTTTTTTTGACCTTTTCAATACCAAAATGGTCAACCTCTAAAACGGCTCTAGCACTAGTTAGATTAATTTCATGACTAGGGGTACCCGATGTTTTTTTCCATGGCACAGCTAAAAGCCAATCGAGATAGGTGCGAATCACGTGATGTTCTGGTGAGGCCTTGGGAATGGAGTTGAGTCGTTTGAACTCGTCCTGCACCAGTTTAAGAATGTCATTAGGAAAACCGGCCTCTTCAATTCTCTTGGATAATCCATCACTACTTTTAGGGTCCTCTCCCAACTCTTCATTGATGGTTTTAAGTTGTTCTCGGAGTAGTTGCTCTCTTTGATCTTTAGAAAGGCGATCCATCATTTTGTTGTGAATTTCACCATGAAGAACAAGTCTTTCTTTTTCACGAAGCATTTCTGAAAGTAGAGCATGTAATCTCTCCTCCAGATCGGACATTTCTAAAAGCCTTTGTTTCGCCAGCGTAGTTAAATGGATAAAGGTACATCCAAGATCGGCAATCTGTGCAGGGTCATTAATCTGATTTAAAAGTTTGATAAGGGCTTCGGCCCCGGGGGCTCCAGATAGGGTAAGAATTATTTTTCCGACCTGTCGAATCTCACCGGCAATCGTTTCGACTCGTTTCGATTGGGCTGAGGAGACTTCAGGAAGACGAAATCCTTTAGCAGCCAAGTAACCCTCATGCTCTACCAGTTCGGTAATCTGAAATCTAAAAAGGCCATTAGCAATCACCTGTAAACTGTCTTTTTCTAGTTGGCTAATTTTAGAGATAATACAAACGACTCCGACGGAAAAGAGGTCGTCCACTTGAGGTTTGTCTTTTGAGGGGTCTTTTTGAGTGACGACTAAAAGCAGGTCTCCCATTTTCTGGGCCTGTCGGACGGTTCTAACACTTTTGGTTCGCCCCACAATTAAAGGAACGGCGGTATTAGGGAACAACACCGTGTTTCTAATCGGCAATAGGGGTATTAACTCAGGAAGCTCAATATTCTGTTTAGATGCATCCATAGTCGATTCCTTTCACAAGCTCAACAGTATGTTATTCCTTTGAAAAAGGTCAATGGTGTGGGCAGAAAATAAAGGGCTAGGCGACCATTTTTGTGAAAAAACCACCGTTTTAACGCGAGGCATAACGTTTTAAGTGATTTAAATTGAAAAAGGGACCTCTGAGGCCCCTTTTTTCATATTAGGATTAAAGCTAAATCGGTTCTACTGACGACGCATTTTCTTTACACGCATTCGTTTTTTATTTTTACGACGTCTAGCAATGGCTGGATTTTGTCGTTGTTGTTGTCTGCCACTTCTAAGTTTGGCCTTTCTTTTCGCCTTTTT
>JABMMY010000362.1 GCA_013205415.1 Deltaproteobacteria bacterium | reverse complement strand
CACATTAAATGCGCACCTTTTTAAAATCGCAAAAACGGTCGGCACCCGGGTAGAGGAGGGTGAAATGATTGGAACTGTCGGGGATACCGGTAGTAACGAGAAACCGGGACTATATTTTGAAATCAGAGAAAAAGGGAAGGCTGTTGATCCTATTGCCTACTTCACAGCAGGTTCCTTCACCTATTTAAACTAAAAAAACAGATGCAAATAATTTTAAAGAGACAATGCTGCACCCTCTGGATCAGAGTCCTGTTTTTATTGTGGACCGTAAGTTTTTCTCCATTGCAGGCAGAGGAAAAAGATCACTCACCCAAAGAGTCGATACCACCCTCCAGAGTTTTAATTAATAATAAAACCTCCGAGGCTTGCTGGCACGCCCAATTAATGCAAATTCACTCAAGCATGATTAATGATCCAGCGTCTATTTTGACCTACACACTAGAAAAGGATGGGAAAGAATTTATACACAACAGTAAGGTTTATGCCTCCGGACAAATGATGAAGGGAGGCCGAATGGAGGTATTCGAAACTCAGAAGGCTTGCGACATCATAATCTCTTTTCGCGGTACCTATCAACACACGGGTGCAACCGATTTCATCCAAGACTTTAACTTTATACCGACGAAAGAGGGGCCCGACTATCATCCCGGTTTTATCGACATCGCTAATAGTTACAAAAGTAATATTAAAAAGGTGCTTGCTGACGCAAGACAAAAATGTGGAAAGGATGAAATTAAGGTCACCCTAACTGGCCATAGTATGGGGGGGTCTGTGGCCTATGCAGTCGCCAATATTTTAGAGAATGTAAATTTGGGATCTCCTGAGCTTGTTTTGTTTGGGGCCCCTAGAGTAGTCACAAGATCTAGTGAAAGAGTAGAAAGGGTAAAGGCAGTTCATTACTTTATTGATCAAGACCCAGTGGTCGTATCTGTACCCGGAACAATATTCAAAGACTTAACGAATAAAATGTATCGATTTAAAAAGATTCCCATTACACAAGAGGTTGCTATTACCGGACATGAATTGATCCAGAATCACCTACCCTCTAACTATGTAAAAAAAATGAATCGTTGGTGTGAAGGGCTAGAAAAACCGATAGCCACCTCAAAAATAACACACACGTTACTAGATGCGGGAGGTGATGCAGCAAAGAGAGTGAGTCGAGCTCTTATTGATGCAGGCGGAGGCCTGGTGTTGCCAGATATCTCTGCTAAAGGAGAAAAACTTCCACGTCTTACCGAGGGGGTCGATATCTTTCTTAATAATCCAGATAATTCTAAGCCAGCTCTCGGAGCCCCCAAAAATAGTGGAGACGGCAAATTTTTTGCGGTCAATTTAGCCTGTAGTAAAGGCACCGTTTTTAAAAGCAAAACAAAGGCAGGCCGAAATTATTTTTGTAATGGAACTCACGGATTTAATAGTGTCGCGCAGAAGGCCTGTCTTAATCCTTGCCGAAGCGAAGTTGCTACCCAGCAAAAGGCCTGTCTGCAGGGATGTTACGATCACATGCATCAATTTTGTATTGGAAACTGGAGTTGTTTTGGAGAGCCTCTGGCTGGATAGTTAATAGACCCGGGTCCGACTAATGGGTAAAAACCTAGTTAACTAGTAACACCTTCCCAAAGTTTTTTCGATCCTCTAAATACCGATGAGCCTGTGCAGCTTCGGTAAATGGAAATTCTTTATCGACGGTAATATTTAAATCTCCCGCCTGATAAAATTTTAAAATTTCCTCCATCCAAGTTCCTAGTTCAGAAAAGGATCTCCTCCAGAGTGTAGCCAAATTAAAACCGGACACAGAGGTATTCGATTGCGCTAACTGAAACAGATCGGCGCTGTACCATATTGCCGAGCCCTCAGTCGGTCTGGAGACCTGTCCTGTTGTAATTTCATCAAGAGCACTTGAGAATCCAAAGGCGATCAATTTTCCAAATGGAGCCAATAGATTTAGTGCTTGAGACCAACTGTTGCCACCTCGAGTGTCAAATATCACATCAAAACCACCTTTTTGACTCAACTGAAAAATAGCCTGGTCCAAAGTGGGGCTTTGGGAAT
>JABMMY010000361.1 GCA_013205415.1 Deltaproteobacteria bacterium | reverse complement strand
CCCTTCCCACCCCGCCTCTCAGCCCTTTTTTAATCAGAATTACCCCAGGCAAAGGGATCAGGTATTTCATCTTAAGGCCTTTGTAAAACCGCCATCGGCCAGCACATCGGTTCCGGTGACATAAGAATTTGCCCCTGAACATAAAAATACAGCAACGCGAGCGATCTCTTTGGGATCTGCAATTCTGCCCAAGGCAGTTTCTTCAGCCATCGATTCGAAAAATGCAGGAGATTTTTTTTTCAGCTCCTCCAATCTTGCCGTCGCTGTAGGCCCAGGAAGTAGATTATTAACTAGAACCCCCATTCGCCCCACCTCCTTCGCCAAGCCTTTAGTGTAAGCTTTCAGCCCTGCTCGAAAGGTCGCACTTACGGGTAGCTTAGGAATAAGTTCAACTGCTGAGGTTGAGGTGATAGTAAGAATACGTCCCCATTTTTTCTTTTTCATTCCAGGCAATGTGAGCTGTGCCAAAAGGATCACACTTCGAAGCAGTGAATAATACCCCTTATCCCATCCCTCTAACGTAATATCTAAAGTAGCTCCCGATGCAGGGCCGCCCACATTATTAATCAAGATATCAATGGAGCCAAGTTTTTGGATCTCAGTGATCACCTTTCGAATATTTTTTTCATTACTAAGATCTAGTACCTTCCCAGTAATTTTGACGGTAGGATTTTTTCGCTTCAACGTTTTAACTGCGGCCTCGACGCGGCTATAATCACGACTGGCGATAATAACATTAGCTCCCTCTTCAACGAAAAGCTCAGCTATCGCATAGCCTATCCCGCTGGACCCACCCGTGATCAACGCCGTCCTGTTTTTTAAACCTAATTCCATTATCCCCCCTTGAGTCTCTCTAACTTTTCCTTCCAACGATTTTCCACAAGCGATCTTATTTTTCGATTTTCTGGAAGGTCCAAGTTAGGATCTTTTTGTAAAATATCTAAGGCTTCATTTCTAGCCAAACCCAATAACTCTACATCTCGAATCACATGTCCCACGCGAAACCCTGGGAGCCCACTTTGTCGGGTACCTAAAAACTCTCCGGGACCACGCAATCTTAAATCCTCTTCAGCAATTTCAAAGCCATCGTCCGATCTTTCCATAATCCGCAGACGCTCGGTCACAAACTGATCCGCTACTAATACACACTCACTTTGAATATTCCCCCTACCCACTCGGCCTCTCAACTGATGCAATTGAGATAATCCAAGTCTTTCGGGATGCTCGATTGCAATCATAGTTGCATTAGGCACATCAATACCCACTTCGATGACGGTAGTTGCAACTAGAATCTGGTATCTATTATTTTTAAAATCGATAAGGATTTGCTCCTTTTCATCGGCCTTCATTCTGCCATGCAGAAGCGCAATTGAAATCCCGGCAAAAACATCCTTTCGTAACGTTTCATACATTTCCGTTGCCGATTTTAATTCCAATTTTTCAGAGGCTTCAACTAAAGGATAAATAATATAGGCCTGCTCTCCTCGTTGAATTCTTTCTTTCAGTTTTGCATATAGTTTTACCCGTTCACGATCCCAAATAATCGATGTCACAATGGGAATCCGACTAGCCGGTTTTTCTTTAATGACGGTGATATCCAGATCTCCATACAGGGTAAGTGCTAAGGTTCTGGGGATGGGAGTTGCAGTCATCATTAATAGGTGAGCCCCTTCCCCTTTTTGGATTAAGGTATTTCTCTGTTCAACTCCAAATCTATGTTGTTCATCTACAATCACTAAACCCAATCGATGAAAGGTAACGGTCTTTTGAAAAAGCGCATGGGTGCCAATAACTAGATGTGCCTTTCCTGTACTAATTAAATCTAGAACCTCTTTAGATTTTGAATTCGCATGAGTTAGTAATAGTGGAGTTAGTCCTACTCCTGAAAGAAATTTCTTGGCCGTCTGAAAGTGTTGTTGCGCTAAAAGTTCTGTCGGTGCCATCAGCGCCGTTTGAAAGCCATTTCCTCCAGCAATTACAGATGCCGCAAAGGCAATAATTGTTTTTCCACAGCCCACATCCCCCTGAATTAATCGACTCATAGTGAATGGCCGCTCTAAATCCCTTTTAATCTCCTCTAAACAGAGCCTCTGAGACCCGGTTAATTCAAAAGGAAGAGATTTTATAAAGGGTTCAAGAGAAGAATGACTAATATTGAAAATGGGTGCTTTTTCTTTTTGTTGTTTCTGTTTCTTTAGTCCTAGACCCAATTGCAAAACAAAAAACTCCTCAAAAATAATTCTTTGTACCGCTTTTGTAATTTCATTTTCTTTGGGGCACTCATCTGGAAAATGAACAGCACGAAAACTACTTCGCAAGGTAGGCAACTGCAATCTAGTTCTCATTAAATCTGGTAAAGAATCATCTAAAGACGCTAAGGATAGTTTAATGACCTCGCCCATCATTCGACGAATTGTTTTTTGATGAAGCCCTTCTGTTTCACTATAGATAGGAACCACTCTACCAAAATTAATTGAAGCCTTAGGTTTACCGTCTTGAAGCTCTAAAATCTTTTCATATTCGGGGTGGGTTATTTGAAGTGCAGAGCGAAAAAATTTAACCTCGCCAAAGCATACGATACTACTGCCCTCCTTAAAATCTTCTCTTAAATGGGGATAGGATTGAAACCACGATAACACTAATTGGCCAGTGTCATCGCCAACGACAACTTCCAATCTAGATCCTCTGCCTTGTCTAATTTCTCTCTGCGCAATAACTTTAACTAAAATCGTTGCACTACGATTGGGAATTAGCTCACGACATTTAGTGATTTTGCGTCTGTCCTCATATCCTCTAGGAATAAAATAGAGGGCATCTTCGATAGTGGCTATGCCTTTTTTAGAAAGCACCTTCGCAAGCTTCGGACCTACCCCTTTGATAAATTGAATATCGGTTGAGAGAACATCATTCATATTTAACGCTTAAAATCTCATACTCAACTTCACCCTTGGGAACCTTGACCGTCACTGAGTCACCCTCTTTTTTATTGAGTAGTTGGCGAGCTACTGGAGAATCGATCGAAATCATACCCGCCTTAATATCGGTTTCATCACTACCTACGATTGAGTAGTTTTTAATCTCCTCTGAATCGAGATCCTTTAATTGAATACTAGCACCAAAAACAATTCGGTCTGTTCGTATCTCCTTGGTGTCTACCACCTGTGCTCTTGCTAATTTATCCTCGATCTCCTTAATTCTCCCCTCAACAAACGATTGTTTTTCCTTAGCGGCAGAATATTCAGCATTTTCAGATAGATCTCCATGTGCTCTTGCCACCGAAATTTCACCGATAACTTTGGGTCGCTCAAACGTTTTTAAATGCTTTAACTCGTCGTCTAATTTTCTTTTTCCACGCAATGTCATTGGAACCGCACTCATTCTCAGTTACCTTTCTTGTAAACAATGGGTTTCGATCTGAATATTTCTCATGTCTGAAATGGCCTGTACACCCGCTTTGGCCGCTGCAATAGTTGTAAAATAGCATATATTTCGCATTAGGGTGGCACGCCTAAGTTCATAGGCAGCTCCCACCTCATGAACTCCTAGAGCTGAAGTATTAATGACCAATTGGATCTCCCCATTTTTAATATGATCTACCACATGAGGGCGACCTTCATTAACCTTATTGACCATCGTAATCTTAATGCCTTGCTCGCTTAAGGATTCTGCAGTTCCACGAGTGCCACATAGTTCAAAACCAAGATCGGTTAGTTGGCTAGCAATATTTCTAACTAAAAGCTTGTCATCATCTTTGACACTAAGAAAAACCTTTCCTGATCTAGGCAAAACAAATCCGGCTGCAATGGTTGATTTTCCAAAGGCCTCACCGAAAGTTTTCCCCACTCCCATCACTTCACCGGTCGATCTCATTTCTGGCCCTAAAATCACATCACTGCCACTAAATCGATTAAATGGAAATACCGATTCTTTTACGTAAACTAAATCCATCTTTTTTTCGACAACCTTTAAATCTTTGAGTTTTTTCCCAAGCATTACCTTCATTGCAATTTTTGCAAATGGAATCCCTTTGGCTTTACTTGCAAAAGGTACCGTTCGTGACGCCCTGGGATTTACCTCAAGCACAAAAATTTCACCATTTTCTATCGCGAACTGAATATTAATTAGACCCTTCACCTTAATTTCCAGCGCAATGAGTGTGGTCTGCCTTATTAATTCTGTTTGAATCTCTTTCGACAATGTCATAGGAGGCAATGAACAGGCAGAATCTCCAGAGTGCACACCGGCCTCTTGAATCTGCTCCATCATACCTACGAGAATCACCTCTTCGCCATCACAAATGGCATCAACATCCACCTCGGTGGCACTGTTTAAAAATCTATCGATCAAAAGAGGAGAGTCCTCAGAAATTTCAGATCCTTTGAGAAGCCATTTTTGAAAATCTCGGCTGTTGTAAATGATCTCCATGCCTCTTCCGCCTAACACAAAAGAGGGGCGAACTAATAATGGAAAGCCTAATTGCTCAGCGGCCTCTAAAGCTCTAGCAGGATCGGAAACGGTGACACTTTCTGGTTGCTTCACCTCTAATTTATAACAAAGAGCTCTAAATTTATCTCGGTCTTCGGCAATTCCGATCGATTCGGCTGAAGTTCCGATAATGGGAATATTAAGGCTGGCCAATTTACGACTAAGATTCAGCGGGGTTTGTCCTCCAAAATGGACCACAACTCCGATTGGCCTTTCCTTCTCGATGATGTGAAGAATATCCTCTAAAAATAGCGGTTCGAAATAAAGTTTATCACTGATATCGTAATCGGTGCTGACAGTTTCAGGATTACAATTCACCATGATACTTTCATAACCCTCCTCTTTAAGTGCAAAGGAGGCCTGGACACAACAGTAATCAAATTCAATCCCTTGACCAATACGATTCGGGCCCCCCCCTAAAATAATGATTTTTTTAGCGGTTCCACTTGAGGGAAGTTCATCTCCCTTGTTCTCATAGGTAGAGTAAAAGTAAGGAGTGGTTGATAAAAATTCTGCGGCACAGGTGTCGACCATTTTATAAACAGGTTTTAAATGTAACTGATCTCTTTTAGCTCTTACCTGCTCTCCTGAAGACTTTAAAAAGTAGGCAATCCCCTCATCTGAAAAGCCCATTCGTTTCCAGTGACGAAGCTCGGCAAAGGAAATATCATTGAGTCGTCTTGCCCAATGGGCAATTTTCTTTTCTTCGGTAACTATCTCTTCAATGTGCCTCAGAAACCAGGGATCGATATGGGTTAACACATGAAGCTCATCTAATGAAATTCCCTCACGAAATGCTTGAGCCAACCAAATCAATCTGTCGGCCTTAGGAGTCTGCACATACTGTCTCACTCCCTCTATCCAGCTAGTTCCAGAACGCAGTTTTCTTCTTTCAGAAATAGGATTAAAACCCCACCATTTATTTTCAAGAGAACGCATGGCCTTTTGAAGCGATTCTTTAAAGGTTCTTCCCATCGCCATGGCTTCGCCTACCGACTTCATCGCAGGAGATAACTTGGGATCGGAACTTGGAAATTTTTCAAAAGCAAATCTAGGAATTTTTGTGACGACATAATCGATACT
>JABMMY010000001.1 GCA_013205415.1 Deltaproteobacteria bacterium | reverse complement strand
CTTCAGAGACACTCTTTTCCTCTCCATCATTTCCCATTCCGCCTCGCCCATAAAAGGTAGGGACTGAAATCACAGCCACCTTTTTTGAGACCTGGGCCTGTTTTTTACTCGCCTTCCATGCAAAGTTAATTTTAGTCTCTTCAATTTCAAATTGTGTTCGCTGTAACACCACCTCAATTTGATGCGGTTCGGATCCCACCTGTTTTTTGTGATGACATTCTATGCCTAGTTTTACCTGAGAATTTTCTGGGCCCTTTAAAATATTTTTTGCCTCTTCAAACGATAAAGCAGCCAAAACCACGTCATCAATCTTACGAATAATATCTCCAGCCTCAATCTCTTTAGATCGTTGCGATGCAGAACCTTCAATTACCTTTTCTACTAAAAATCCCTGTGGCACCTTTTGAAGGCGAAGACCTAATCCCGCTGTGGTCCCTTTAAGCTCTTCATAGAAATCTTCAAATTCTCCTGAGGAAAAATAGGTAGAGTAAGGATCTAATCCCGCTAAAATAGCTTTCGCTAAAAGCCCACGTGTCTCTGGAGCAGAATCAAAATATCTCTGTTCGGTTCTATCCCATAAAAGTTGTGTCACATTCCCTTGATAGGCTTTTATTAACGAAAAAGATCCTTCACTTAAAATTTCAGTTAGCTCCTTCTGCCATCGTTTTTGTAGCTCCTGATAAGAGACTGCAAATTGGGTGTAGCTAATGTCTTTATCTTTTTGATTTGCTTTTAGTTCTTTTGTTTTTTCGGATGAAGCATCACCTTCACCGAGCATGAAATTTAAATCTTTTGGAGCTTTAAATGTTTTTACTAATTTTGCAGTACGCTGCTGCACTTTTTTATAATTAAATTGTAACCATTGCTCCCAAGGTTCACAGGAAGATTTTTGCACAAGATCATTCCAGTGAGCTTCAGTTAGTTTTTTAAAGGCCTCCACATCTTCGGACAAAAATAGCATTCGATTAGGGTCTAATTTTTCTAGAAAAGCTTCAGCTACTGCCTTAGCTCTCTTTGGGTTAAAAACATCGGCTTGACCCATCCCTCCAAACCTCTTCTGGCCCCAGTCGGCTAAATTAAGAACCTGCTGGCAAGACAGTGCGGGAGGTTGAATTGGATGCCCAAAGGGCAGGCCATGGAGTGCATTCTTCTTAAGGTCACCACGGAAACTTAAGGCTATTACCCCTAAAATAAGGAGCGATCCCCACAAAAAATAGGATTGAAACCGTTGTTTAAAAAACCGTTCAAAGTGTCGACTCAAATTACACCCCGATAGTTAGTAAGACCCCTATTGCGAAAAAGATGGCGCAATGTATCACATTCAGACAGCTAAAAGAGATGCCTTTCTAGGGCTTACCTAAAGTGTCACCTATAGTGTCTAAAGGTTCGACAGCTGTCAGCTTTTAAACTCAATAAAAACCCAATAAATACCGAAAAGTAGACTGGAAGGTGTAGAAAGAATACACAGTTAAAATATAGTATTTTCAATAACTTAAATGATGACGCGTTTTGACATAAAATGAAGGAGTTGCTACAATTTCAATATTGGAACGTTACTAAAAACAAAAAGATAAATACACCATAGAAGGAGAAACACCATGTTGAAACAATTCCTAAGAGAAGAAGAGGGCCAATCAACCGTAGAGTACCTACTTATCATTGCTGTGGTAGTAGCTGTAGTATCTCTAATGGGCAAAAATTTGCAAAAGAGTGTTGGAGATCTTACCACCACCATTTTTTCAAACATCAATAAGAAAGTAGGCGGCTTAATGGGTGGTGCCCAATAACTCGGAGATTTTTATTAAATAGCCAAAAAAACTTTATGAAGCACGTTCAGTCTAAAAAGTTTACTAGAAATAGGCGCGGTCAGAGCACGGTTGAGTATATTTTAATGGTAGCAATGGGTGCTCTTTTTTCGCTTCAGATCACAGGCTTTTTTAATAATGTCTTAAAAGAGGGTTTGGTGGGACTAGAAAAAAATATCGCTACGGAAATGGCCACGGGCCAGGGTTTTGGTAATAGCAACTAGATTCGTTTTCTGATCTTTCATAACGTAACACAGGGGGGACTTCTGATGTCCGGGGGTTACGAAATAGTATTATGGATTTTACTCATTGTAGCGTCGGCTACCGACCTCCTATGGGGAAAAATTTATAATCATTTAACATTCTCTTCAATAGCGATTGGCGTCGTCACGCGCCTTGTACTCCAGGGAATGCCTTCCTCTACCACCTCACTAACTGCAATTGCCGCTGCTTTTCTATTTTTCTTCCCTCTGTACTATCTAAAAACTTTAGCTGCTGGAGATGTGAAACTACTGATGGCAGTGGGAGCTTGGTCGGACACAGAGCTAGTGATTCACTTAGGCCTTACCGCTATCTTCATGGGTGCTATCGTTGGGCTTATCATTTTACTAAATAAAAAAGGCCTTCAAAAAACTCTGTCCTCAATTTTTACAGCCTTAAAGTTTGAATCTAAAAAAGAGTCTCAGATGACTCGCATGCCTTTTGCGCCAGCATTTTTGTGTTCATTTTTATTTTTAAAAATTGCGGAGTTTAAGGGATGGTCACTCTTTTAAAAAATCGTCGGGGCCAAACTATGGTCGAGTGGTTAATGCTAATAGTAGCCTCCTTTACCACCGCCTATTTCATTATTACAGGCCCCTTTGCAGATTTTACAGTAGCCTTTCTATCGAGGATTCGCACCTATACTCAGAATATTGTCCTGAAGGGTGAATCGGAACCCAAGGCCGCAAATCCTTCCGATCAAAAAAGATTTAAGCCGGTGCATTTATGAAAAGATTGCCACCTAAATTTTTAAATCAAAAAGGACAATCGGCGATTGAGTTTATTACTGTGGTGGTGGTGGTATTTTTTTTCCTTCTCTTTTATTTAAGTTTTTCAATTACTTTAGTCGCTAGTGAATACGTTGACTATGCTACTTTTATGGCCGCCAGAACCTACAAGTCGGGACATATCGACGTTGAATCCCAACAAGCCGCAGCACAAAGGGTTTTTAATTCCTACATGAATCCCCTCCAATCGATCATACGAAATCCCAGACTAAGTTTTTTGCCTTCGGGAGCTGCCAACCAAACGGAGGGAGTCAAGAGCAACTACGAAGTGGATCTGTTTTATCTACCACCGCTTTTTGTAAAAGGCGGAAGCCCAAGTAGATTGCAATTATCATCAGAAACTCAAATGGGAAGAGATCCTTCTCTAAAAGACTGCCAAGACTTTTTCATAAATTTTGGAAATATCAATAACTTAGGAATCGGAGAAACCTTTAATACTAATTTAATGGATGATAACGGATGCTAATCTTTAAATATATAAAGGACTCCAAGGGCCAGGCGGTAGTAGAAATGGCTATCTCTATGCCCTTTTTAATTTGGCTTATTTATTACACCCTCAATGCTTTCTACACCATTCACTCCTCTCATATTGCTCAAAAATATGCTGCAATGAGTCTGTATCAAAGACTTAATAATCGTTCTAAATTCATTGTGGATGATGTTGCAAGAACCACTGTTCCTCGAAGTTTTATTGCAGTTCAATATTTAGATCCTAACACTAATGCGGCTCCTAAAAGAAAGATCATTGCGGGGCCCAATCCAGTCAATAATACGGTCGGTATTTGCCGAGAACCAGGGTGTAACTAATATGAATAAAAAACGTGCCTTTTTACTCTCCTCAATTTTTTTAGGAATTAGCATCGCCCTGATTATGGGTTATACCGACACCTTACGGAACCAACTCACAAAAGACTTTGGTGCCGAAATAGGTGTGGTAGTCGCAAAAGAATCGATCTCAGAATATACCATTATTCGATCCGACATGCTGGAGGTGGTTTCTGTTTTCAAAAATTTTGTTCAGACTCAAACAAGTACCGTAGCGATTGGAGACGATGTCGCTGAAAAAAAAGCCATCAATGAAATCGCAGGAAAGGCGACCTACGTTCCCATTTATGCCGGAGAACAGATCACATTTACAAAGTTAGTTAATCAAGATGGAAAACCGGTCCTCGATAGACAGGTAGAAAAACAAATGCGAGCCGTGACGGTAAGTGTTAATGCGGCCTCCGGAGTCGGGAGACTTATTCGTCCAGGCAATCGTGTTGATGTTTTATTTGCAGTTCATTACAAAAAAAATGGGGCCGAGCAATATGAGGTTAAAACAGTTTTTCAAAATATTTTAGTCTTAGCTACTGGAAAAAATATGCAGAATTCTATTCCCACCAAGGTCACTCGCGATGTGCTTTCCGCGATTGAAGCAAAATTTGAGGAGCAAAAAAGAAAGGATCTCTATACCTCAAATGTGGATACCGGAACCTCGAGGCCCGATGATAACTATAGCAATATGACACTTCACCTGTCGCCAGAACAGGCTGAACAACTCATTCTATTACAAAATGCCAAGGACATCGGAGAGGTAAAAATATTTTATACGCTCAGAAATACGGTAGACGATAAGGTAGTGGCCAACTTAGAAACCACTATT
>JABMMY010000360.1 GCA_013205415.1 Deltaproteobacteria bacterium | reverse complement strand
ATTATACCTCAGCGGCCGATATTGTCGCTCGGTTTCAAGGTGGAAATAATGCAGGTCATACTTTAGTTGTTGAAGGTAAAAAAACAATTCTTCATTTAATCCCTTCAGGAATTCTTCATCCTCATGCGAAATGTTTTATCGGATCTGGAGTGGTCGTAGACCCTGAAAACTTTCTTGAGGAGGTCTCTATTTTAAGAGAGGCTGGAATTCAAGATTTAGAAAATAGAATTTACTTAAGTGATCGCTGCCATTTAATTGTGGATTATCACAAACATTTAGATGCCGCTAGAGAGAATAAAAAATCTGGAAAACTGGGAACTACTAAAAGAGGAATTGGTCCAGCCTATGAAGATAGGGCTTCGAGACGCGGACTCAGAGTTGCGGATCTCTTTAATGAAAAAGTTTTCGAAGAAAAACTCAAAGAAAATCTAGCAGAAAAAAACTTTCTACTAAAGGAATACTACGGAGTGAGTCCTGTTTCCATGGAAAGTTTCATGACGAAATATCAGGGAATTGCAAAGCAATTAAAACCCTTCATTCGAGATGTTTCTGCTGAGCTTTTTCAGTCGATTGAAGAGGGAAAGAAAATTTTATACGAAGGGGCGCAGGGTGTTTTATTAGATGTGGATTACGGTACCTATCCCTATGTTACCTCTTCGCAAACTCTTCCTTCTCAAGCGGCGCTGGGACTGGGTGCTAGAGTGCCTAAAGACACTCTCTTTATTGGAGTGATTAAAGCTTACTCCACAAGGGTAGGTGAAGGGCCCTTCCCCACAGAGCTTACCGATGCTTTTGGTGACGAATTAAGAGAGAGTGGATCGGAATATGGGGCTACCACAGGACGACCTCGTCGCTGTGGATGGTTAGATCTAGTTGCTGTGAAATATGCGCTACAGGTTTCTGGAATTAAAAATTTAGCCATTACAAAGGCAGATGTACTATCGGGACTGTTCGAATTAAAGGTCTGTACGGCTTATGAGTATCAAGGAAATCGGCTTAATACGATTCCAGCCGATTCTTCTATACTAGAAAAGGTCACTCCCATTTATGAAACTCTTCCAGGATGGAGCGAGGATTTAACAGCCATTAGAAATATAAATGAGATTCCAAAAAACCTGCAAAACTATTTGAGGTTTATCGAGGAATTCACTGGAGCTAGAATCAATCTTATTTCGACTGGAGCTGGACGAGAAGCGGTAATAGATATTCAAAAGGCGTTTTAATAGACCTCTCCCGCAACCTAAAGCGGTATTCATCCGTACCTGTTTAAAAAGAATTCATAGCTGCGTCCACGATAAAACCCCATAGAATAACCATGAACTCAATGATTTATAAGTATTAGCTTGAACTAATTATTAGCTATAAGTTATACTTAGTTCGGATGAAGATTCGCTTCTACAAAACAACATCAGGAAGAAGCCCCGTAGAAGACTTTCTTCATGAATGTTCCAATGAGGTGCAGGGGGAGTTTTTTGACGCCCACTCGTTATTGGAGCAAGGCAAGGTGCTTTCATTGCCTTTGAGTCGAAGCTTGGCTGGAATTCATCGAGGGCTTCATGAACTTAGGTTCAAAGATCGGAGCGGACAGATTCGATTTTTTTATTTTATCAAAGTAGGAGATGCAATTTATATGGTTCATGCAATCAAAAAGAAGCGACAGGATTTGCCTAAGGAAGAAGTTGACCTAATCTAAAAAAGATTGAAGGAGATCTGATATGCCTTGGAAAGAAATGAGTACCGAAAAGCTTGCAAAGTCACTCGGACTCAACGCCGCAGAGGTTCGTGAAAAGCAACGCCTGATCGAACTTATTATTACAGCACGTAAAGAAATGGGCCTCTCTCAGGTGGCCTTGGCGAAGAAACTGAAAGTAAGCCAGGGTAGAATCGCCCAGATTGAGTCGGGAATAGGAACTGCTAAGATTACCTTCGATGTACTTCTAGGTGTGTTGTCAGTTTTGGGATACGAATACAAAATTATTTCAAAACGAGTCGCTTGAGTTTCATAGATCATGCGTGGAGCATTTTTCTTGGCATTTACCTGGTGCCAAAAGCTATGCTTTGGAAAAGGATTCGGGAATTGGCGTAAGAAATGGACGGGTAAAGGTTAAGTACCCGCCATTTCCATCTAGATCTAAACATAAATGTCGGGTACTATAATAGTATGGCTCACGCGCGAAAACGTTGGTTAAGCACCCAAATACAGGCCGAATTGAAATGGTCGCCGGCTGTCGCCCTTTATGGTCTTCGGCAAGTGGGGAAAACAACCCTAGCGCAAACGCTCGCAAAACAATTGGGCGGCACCTATATTACGTTTGACGATGAAGCGCAGCGAGAAAGCTCCCGACTCTCTCCGAAGGAATTTTGTGAGCGCAAAGGTCTTCTTTGTATTGACGAAGTGCAGAAGGGCGCTTGGCTTTTCCCTGTGATCAAAACGCAAGTAGGCACAAAGCGAACACCGGGCAGATTTTTGCTCACAGGTTCTATTAGGTTTACTTCAAGAAAAGACATTTATGAATCGCTGACTGGAAGAATTTTAACGCATGAATTATTGCCTTTTTCTTTTGCCGAAGCAAGAGACGAAGAACCTTCGACGTTTTTGGCGACCTGCTTTAAAGAATTAATGGATAATAGAAAAATAAGCACTTCAACTCTCATCGAAACGCTGTTTGCGTCAAATCGGTCAGCGTCTTTAAAGGATCTCAATCGGTATTATGCTCAAGGAGGAATCCCCATCCCTGGATTTACGCGTGAGCCGCTCAAACGACAGGCATGGTTTCGCTCCTATTTCGATACACTCATTGCTCGAGATGTGCCACTCGTAGAGCCAAAACTTTCCCATCTTTCCTTACGGCAGGGTCACGCATTTTTGCGCGCACTTGCTTTGGA
The DNA here is from genome assembly GCA_013205415.1 of Deltaproteobacteria bacterium. GTDB lineage: Bacteria > Bdellovibrionota > FAC87 > UBA2466 > UBA2466 > UBA2466. Next base: position 9,031 of record JABMMY010000360.1, on the reverse strand, counting down.
TCAAGGGCAAGAATCTTCGGCAACGATTCTTGCAGACAGAGCGGGAATTAGACCTTTGCAAGCTACACAGCTTCTTCGCGCTTTAGAGATCCTGTGCGTTATTGATCGAATTCCGCCCTATGTGCTAGCGAAGAAGTCGGTTCGAAAACTACGCACGGAATGGAAAGATATCGCCCTTAGAAATAATGCTGTAGGACTTCAAGAGGGTACCGAGCCTGGTGAAACAGAAATGCGTTGCTTAATAGGGCAGGAGTTTCGGTCACAGCTGTCATTATTATCTCCTGCGCCTACTTGGCATTTTTATCGAAGTCGAGAAGGGGGAAATATCCCGTGGATATTTAGACAAGGAAAAGCCATACTCGCTCTTTACTACTCCAATAAAGAAAGACCCGAACCCTACGACACACGCACCCTACGATCTTTTTTAAACACCGAGAAGCATTCGTTGGGAATTTTTCTCGGGAGTCGCAAAACCGTGCCGGTTGTTCTAGGCGAAAGGCTTATCGTACTGCCTTTTCAATCCATATTTTGAGCGTTGGGTCACGAAAGGTTAGGATCATTAATGGCTTAAAAGTTACTAAATTCAGCGGGCTGAGTACTGATGACTACCGCCAACCATCGGCTCCGGCACCGGAGTGCACTTGCCCTAATAATCACCTCGGTATATACTAGTATATACCAAGGTGATTATGTCTCTACTTGAGCGTCTTGTTAAGGGTCTAAATCAACAAAAAATCCCCTACGCGATTGTCGGCGGGGTGGCTGTCGCCCTTCATGGAGCGCCCAGAGGCACCATCAACATTGATATTGTCATTAAACACACGGCCGGGTTTTTTAAGTCCGTGGAGACCTGCCTAAAAGGCCTGGGGTTTCTTCCGCGCCTCCCCGTTACGGCAAATGAGGTTTTTGCTTTCAAAAATGAGTACATCTCGCGAAGAAACCTGATCGCCTGGAGCTTTTACAATCCCACAAATCCTCTGGAAGTTATCGACATCATCTTGACTCATGACCTAAGTGACATGAAGACCGTAAACAAGAAAATGGGACCTTCCACGCTCAAAGTTCTCGCCGTGGAGGATCTGATAAACATGAAGAAAAAATCTGGCCGGCCACAGGACATTGAGGACATCAAGGTCTTAAAGGAGCTTCTAAAATGAGAAATGCCGCGAAAAAGCCCACCAAGAATCCTAAGAAAAAAGCAAAACCTACTCAACCAGCGAAAAGCATCACAAGACCGGTGCAGCTGGCCAGCAAGGCACAGCTAATCGCTCAGGACCTGGACGACGTAACACCCATTGTCCAATTCCTGGAGGACTTTCGCAACATGATGGACCCTCGCGCACGTCACAAAAGCAAACCGATTAGTATAAAGATTCCTGAGCCCATGCTGGCGGCTTTTAAATACAAAGCATCTCAGGAGAAAACACCCTACCAGACCATGATTAAGACTCTTATGGCTGAATGGCTGGCAGGCTCTCGTTAATATTCTGAAACGCCTGATGGCATTCTATAGTCCGATATTTTAAATATCTAAATCGGAACGGTATGATTTTTTTTCAAACTTTACCTTATCAAAATTGTAGAGGTAGATTGTAGTATCTTTACCTTTTCCCCACGCAACTAAACCATCATTTGGAGTTGCAGGCTCTTGAAACTGCCCTTCAACACTTCTTGAACTGTAAACCTCTAAAAAGGGCTCAGGGACAAAGACTTCATTAATAACCTGATCCCTTTTCGTTAACACAACCCATGTTTGATTGGGTTTATCAGGTGAGGTTACAATATCGTCAAGATAACCATTGCCATCGATATCGGCCTTAAGGCAACTCTGTGCTCCAGCTAACATTCCCTGAGACAGTCCTATTCCTGCAAAAGCTGCGCAATGAGAAATCGCTGAGTTTTTTCTAATTAAATTAACTTCACTTGCGCTCGGCTCAATCGGAGTTTCTAACCATTGTTTAAATTTACCATGAGCATATTCACTCGAGGCCTCCTTCACTCCTGTGGGACTCCACTCGTCAAAGGTACCTTCTAATAATCCTTTTACATACCGACGTTCCGACCATTTTTTTCCATTGGGATAATAAAGAGAATAGGTACCTTCAGCCACTCCGTTTACATACTGCGCCGCTAAATGCAATCCACCCTGGGAATACCAATTTCGATACAGCCCTTCCCATCCTAAAATTCCGTAGGTAACCTCATCTCGTTTATTTCCATTCGAATACCAAGAGGTCCATACTCCTGTAGGCCTATTATCAACGTAATAACTGCGACCTTCTAACTCCCCATTTTCATACCGACTAATCTGTTCTCCTAATTTTTGTCCCGCCAAATAATTCTCTTCAAGTTTTTTCTTCCCATTACTAAAAAATGTTTTTTGAATTCCCTGCTTCAATCCATCAAAATAATTCTCTTCGGAGATCTTTTTTTTATTGGCCGAGAAGGCAACCATTTTGCCGTGTAATTTTCCTAAATCATAATTAAGAAAAAGTTCACTCCCATCTTGATTGTGGTACACAGTTTTGCCATCTGGTATTTGACAGGCGCCTTGGGTCGTCATCGTATTGGGAATCATTTCAATGCTCTGATGTTTAGGACAGGGGCGTATTTTTCTGCTACAGGATGAAATTGTTATTTTATTTTTAACTCGTTCATGGAGCACCGTATCCGGTGCGCATACTATAGAGGTCGGTCTCCCAACAGCTGAAGCCCCTCCCAAAGTTAATAAGGAAAAAACAACAGTTAGGACACGGTACATAAAACCCTCCTACAGTTTAAAAAAATAGTTTTAGAGTCATTTAAAGCAGGACCTATGAAATCATAGCCCCTGTTTTATTTAAGGAAAAAATCCTCGATACAACATCGCTTTTGATAGGTGCTCAATCGAAACAGCAAAGGCTGATAAACGCATGTCTATCTTTTTTGCCTGATGAAAATCATAAACCCTACCAAAAGCATTGGAAATAATTTCCCAGAGTTTATTATTCACATCTTTTTCACTCCAGAAAAAACTCTGTTGCCCCTGAACCCATTCAAAATAGGAAACAATCACACCACCCGAATTAGCTAAAATATCTGGAATGGTAAAAACACCTTTTTCGTTTAAAATTTGATTGGCTTCAATCGTGGTAGGCCCATTGGCCCCTTCGGCTAAAATACGACATTTCACTTTATCTGCATTGGCTTTAGTAATTTGATTACTAAGTGCGGCTGGGATTAAAACATCTACCTTTAATTCAAGAAGTTCAGCATTGGAAATTTTATCGCATTCTGGAAAACCATCAAAGGTTCGATTTTTATCCAACCAATCTTTGGCAGCCTGAATGTTAATTCCGTCACTCTTGTAAATACCACCAGAGACATCCGTTATTGCAACAACTTTACAATCCAGACTATTAATGATCTTTGCGGAGTAGTATCCCACGTTACCAAAACCCTGGACCGCTACAGTGGTATTTCCATCCAAACTCATATTGAGTCTTTTAGCAGCTTCAATAATAGTATAGACCACGCCTCTACCGGTCGCATCCACACGGCCTAAGGAACCTCCGATTTCAATCGGCTTTCCCGTAACCACACCTGGAACCGCATAACCCACCTGGGCGCTATAGGTATCCATCACCCACGCCATTGTCTGTGCATCGGTTCCCACATCTGGGGCAGGAATATCCCGATCGGGACCGATCAACATAAAGATTTCAGAGGTGTATCTGCGCGTCAAACTTTGTTTCTCTCGACGAGACATGACATTAGGATCACAACGAATGCCTCCTTTGGCTCCGCCAAGAGGTAATTTAACCAAGGAATTTTTAAAGGTCATTAGCATGGAGAGTGCTGTTGTTTCAGCAAGGTTAACTTCGGGATGGTATCTAATACCCCCTTTAGCAGGCCCTAGCGTCGTATTGTGCTGAACTCTAAACCCATCAAAAACTTGGATAGTGCCGTCATCCATTCTTACAGGAATCGAAACGTACAGGACACGACGGGGTTTAGCGAGTCTTTGAAGGACATTGGGATCTAAATCGATCTGTTCCCCTGCTGCGCCTATTAAGTTAAGGCAGTTTTGATAAAAAGGATGATCCTCCCAACCTACAATGTGTGTCTCCGAATGTGCCGTCATCTCATCTCCTATGGGAGCTGTGAAGTGTCTAGTTACCAGCTCCTAATAAAACCGATCAAAAAGAGGCTGATTCTACCCTCTAAAAAGGGCTTCGTACAGAGTTTGAAAGCGATTAGGCGTCTTTTTCTTTAAGGTCTTTACCATCATGGGTCAGGATTTTAGATTGGTTATTGTATTTAGTAATAATATGGACCGAGCGCTTCCAAATAAGCTGAATATTTCTTAAGGTCTCAGAGGCCTTCTCAAATTCCAAGTCGATACCATCATGTTTATGCATCAGAAGAAGCTCTCCCCTATTTTCAAAGTTAGCATCTTCAACACAAATAATAGGATTCCCAAAATTGGTTAACGAAAAGAGCAATTGTGATTTCACCTTACGCCAATCTCTATCCACAATTTCATACTGCCCGGTTCGGCGATTAAATCCGTAGGTAAATAGTTTTTGCCTGATACAAAAATCTTCATTCATAAAACTATCTATAAAGGTGACGTCATTATGCATTTTACGCACTTCAAAAATCTTTTGTTTTCCTAATCCCGTATTTTTATTCCATGCTTTTTTAAGATCTGCACTTTCGCACTCATCATATTCCTTTCCAAATCGCCCTTTGTTCCATCGGTCTTCGATATCCCGATAAAGCTCAATTCCCACTTTATAAGGATTAATTTGTCCTGGGCTTGATCCCATCGTGCCACTATGATGATCGGCATAATCGATCACCTCAGAATCTTTTAATACATGCTGAGTCATGATCGTGGAATGCCAATAACTAGCCCATCCTTCATTCATAATTTTCGTTTGCCCTTGAGGGGCGAAGTAGTAGGCCTCTTCCCGAATGATCGATAATATTTCTCGCTGCCAATTTTCCATGGGTGCGAAATTGATTAAAAACTGGAGGATATCTCTCTGTGGCTCCGCAGGAAATTTTCGAGTTTGTGCAGCCTCTTCACGAATTTTTTTTTCCTGTTCATCCAAATATGCTTTAGGGTTTACATATTTGTCCATGTAACTTTTAGAATCAAATTTCCGAACTAGAGAATCGGTGGCCTTCTCATCAGATTGGGTATCTAGGTCTCCAGGGGTAACTGCAGATGGCTTTTGAACAAATACAGAAAAGAAATCGATCAAATTATCAAGAGAGCAACAGGTATCTATGAAGTTTTCTACATTATCTACTCCGTAACGATCTTGATATTCTCTAATTCGAGTTGAATGATTAGCCATTTCATCCAGCATTTTTCGATTTGTCTTAGAAAACCACATGTTATTTTTGAAAAAATCACAGTGGCCATAGACATGTGCCATGACTAGCTTTTGGTCGACAATTTCATTCCCAGTTTGGAGATATGCGTAACAGGGATCTGTATTAATTACGAGTTCATAAATTTTCTGTAGCCCATAGGTATAGGACTTATTTAGATAATCGTAATCCATTCCAAATCGCCAATGAGGATAGCGAGTAGGAAACCCACCCAATGCTGCAATTTCATTAATTTCATTGTAATCTACCAATTCGAAAATAACTTTAAAGCAATCGAGCCCATAACCTCGCACAATCTCTTTTATTTCTGTGTGTGCCTTCTGCAGTTCTGGAGGAAGAATTCGTCTCATTTTCCTTTTCCTAAAAATTCCTTTAGAGAGCGGTAAATAGCATCTTTGCTCTCAATTTTTGATGTTATAATTTTTTCTTCCTCTTTGAAATTCTCTAAAATATCTTTGATGAATTGTCCGCTCCCATAACGACTCTCTACCTGGCCATAACAAAACGCATTGAGTTTAGGAATGAGTTCATTCCTTAAGATATCTACACAAAGCTTAGTATCTTCTCCCGACCAATTATCACCATCGGAAAAATGAAACGAATAAATATTCCACTCTGACACTGGATAATCTTTAACAATAATATCATTAGCGAGTCGATAGGCAGAACTGATCAAAGTGCCACCACTTTCTCTTGTGTGATAAAAAGTTTGCTGGTCGACCTCTCTTGCCGTCGCATCGTGAATGATATAGCGAATCTCTAAATCATTATATTGAGAGCGTATCCAGGTATCTAACCAAAAAGACTCTGTGCGAACGATCTCTTTTTGCTCATCACCCATGCTGCCAGACACATCCATCATATAGATAATTACGGCATTATTTTCTGGTTTAGTGACAGTTTTCCAGCTGCGATAACGATGATCTTTTTTAATAGGAATAATGACAGGGTCTTCAGGATTATACTGTCCTGTAACAACTTGACGTTTCAATGCCTCTTTAAAAGTTCGCTTGATATGCCTTAAAGAATTAGGGCCCACAGTATGAATTCCGGAATACCTATTTTTGTGAGCCTGAAGAGAGCCGGTGCCTTTGGGCTGAATTTTTGGAAGCTCTAATTCCTCCCCTAACATTTCAGCGAGCTCGGCTAAAGAAACCTCGACCTCTAGACTGTGTTCACCGGAGGCATTTCCAGCCTGTGGTTCGCCTTCTCCAGGTTGCTCAGATCCACCGATGGGTGTTCCCGGGGCTCCATCGCCCTGTCCGACTCCGCCCGCTTGACGCTTTCCGAACTTAAATCTAGGAAGATCAATTTGAGGAATAGGGATACTTACATAATCCTTTCCCTGTCGCCCGATGAGCTCTCCATGACTAATATATTTTTTGAGGTTCGACTTGATCTTACCCTTTACGATTTGCTTAAACCGTTGGTGATCACGTTTGATACCGGCAGTCATGAAGGTCTATTTCCTTATCAGATACTCTGAATGCGCACCTGATCTTAAAAGAGGTCTGTTGTTATTTACGTTTCACATCACCTCGAGCAAAAATCGAGGCTACGAATGTGAGAATATCGGTGGAACAAATTTCACAGTAACCATAATTTTTGATAAGTCGCCCTTTGACGATATCAATTTTTTCTTGGGTACTTTGATCCACAATATTAGAAACCAAACTCGTGAGTTTGATCGTATCTTTTTGATCTTCAAAAAGCTTTAGCTCTAGTGCCTTATGGAGCCGCTCGTTGGTTTTATAATCAAATTGACGACCATCAAGTGCCAAGGCCCCAATGTAGTTCATGACCTCTCTACGAAAATCATCTTTGCGGCTATCTGGAATATCAATTTTCTCCTCGATAGAACGCATGAGTCTTTCATCTGGCTCTTCATCTTGCCCAGTATATCTATTTTTAACTCGCTCTCGTTGTGTGTAGGCCTTAACATTATCGATGTAGTTGGAGCACAATCTAGCCATCGCCTCTTCATCTGCTGAAATAGCTCTCTGCACTTCACTTTTTACAATGTCTTCATATTCCTGTTTCACTACAGAAAGCAATTCACGATAATGTTTTTTCTTATCTTCCGATGAAATTAAAGAATGGTTCTTTAGTCCTCCCTCTAATTCATTTAAAACCATAAATGGATTTAAGCAGGCCACATTACCATCTCTAGTATTTACAAGGGCATTTGAAATCTTATCTTGAATATATCTGGGAGAGATCCCTTCCATCCCCTCGCGATTAGCCTCTTTTCTTAGCTCTCTTACATTATCCTCAGTAAATCCCGCCAGGCTCTTGCCATTATATAATTTTAATTTCTGAAGCAGAGTGAGATTGGCTTTTTTGGGGATTTCTAAACGAGTTAGAACGGCCCACATCGAAGCCATTTCTAAGGTGTGAGGGGCGATGTGCTTACCTTTAATACTTTTGGAGTTAAAATCTTTTTTATAGATTTTAACCTCCTCGCCTAACTTAGTAATATAAGGCACATCTATTTTCACGGTGCGATCTCTTAAGGCCTCCATGAATTCATTGTTTTGTAGTTTTCGATATTCCGGCTCGTTGGTATGGCCAATAATAACTTCATCAATATCTGTCTGTGGAAACTTTTTAGGCTTCACCTTGTGTTCTTGAGAAGCCCCCAGTAGGTCGTAAAGAAAGGCGACATCAAGTTTTAGGACTTCAATAAATTCTACAATGCCTCGATTAGCAATGTTGAATTCTCCATCAAAATTAAAGGCTCTGGGATCAGAATCGGATCCGAACTCAGCAATTTTTCGGTAGTTGATATCACCTGTTAATTCTGTGGAATCTTGGTTTTTCTCATCTTTAGGCTGAAAAGTGCCAATTCCGATTCTGCCTTTTTCGGACAACATCACGCGAAATACTTTGATATGATCGACAACTTTAGTCCAATCTCCTTTATAAAATTGGAGTAGTTCTGTGAAAATGTAATTACAGGAGGGGTCCAGGTCCCCTTCAATCACCACTCGATGACCCTCTTTTCTTCCTCGATTTAATTCTTCGGTGAATTTTTTTCTAAACTCCTTGGGAATCAATTTGAGAGGCTCTTCATGCATGGGGCATTTGATCTCTCCAATGGCTCCTAGTATTCTGTCCGGAATTTTACTAGCCCCTGCAACCCACTTAAACGTATACAAAGATCCCTCTTCGGTACTTGAATAATACTCGAGACCTTTTTTCATTAAGCGAGCAATGGTACTTTTAGAACTTCCCACAGGACCGTGAAGTAAGATGACCCTTTTTTCAGGGCCGTAGGATTGGGCGGCTGCCTTTAAGACATTTACGAGTTTCATCAGATGAACATCTAAGCCAAATACGGCATCTTTTCCATTATCAAAGGGATCTTTAAAAAAATTATAGGAAACAATTTTCTTTTTAAATTCTACATAGTCCTCGACCCCATAACCGATAATGAGATCATAAATTCGCTGGAAGGCGTTTCTTGTCACCTCGGGATGTTCCTTCACAATATCGACGTATTGTTGAAATGAACCCTCCCAATTATACTTTGCAAATTTATCAAGGTCTTGAAGACCTGCGATAAAGTTTTTGATGTCAATGGAAGGTGAAGACATAAAATCTCCTTAGGAACGTATTTTTTTAAAAAAATTTAAAGGGATATCGT
>JABMMY010000359.1 GCA_013205415.1 Deltaproteobacteria bacterium | reverse complement strand
CAGCCATCCTGTTTAAAACCAATGTTAAAATGATAGGGTGACTGTATCAAATGTGTTTTCTCTGTTGCCGGACTTTGAAAAATGAAAATATATGCGCAACGAAGCTTCGTAGAATATGATTCACACGTTAACATCCTCCTTGTGTTCACCAACCATCATGATATTTTTTAAAAATTAGATTCGCACGTATGACCCATTGACATGTTCATGGAAAAAACCAACAATAAATAATTTTTACCAGTGACCCAAAATGAAAATTATTTATTGTTGATTTTTTTGGCATATGTGCTCAAGGGGTACCGACTACCGAGGTGCAACAAATCATTCGTTTTACGTTGCCCAAACAAACCTTTTTTGGCACGACAAAACTTGACACAACGCGAACCAGTAGGTAAATGTTGCCAGACGCGATAAAACAAAAAAAACATCGAATATTTCTTAAAAAGGGGGCCACAACCTAAGCAGATCGAAATCATTGACTACAACAAAGAGAGTGAAATTCACGAAACTCGAGGCAGAGGAAGAGGAGATTCTTCCAATGGGGAAAAACTTTTTGCCACTCACTGTGCCAGCTGCCACGGAGAAAAGGCTGAAGGAAAGATCGGGCCTACTCTTAGGGGACGACATATTCCTGAAAACTATTTTTATGAAGTGGTTCTTAAGGGGATCCGTTCGATGCCAGCTTTTGAAGACAGTTTAAATCGAGAGCAGGCGGGAGATATTAGGGAGTATTTACTTCGGTGATGGAATGAGGTCGGTTGACGACGTAGGAGCAGGTAGCAATAATCTTCCGTTCCATTGGGAATGGTGTGTTATAGGGCTTATCCTTTTCATTGGGCAAAGGAACCTTTGTGTTTGGGCGATGAGTTATCCCACAATATTGAATTGAGATTCAAAGAGGTCTATTATAATCCGAGTGAATTTCTTTATCTCGATCTTGAACTCAATGCGCAAGGAATAGCTTTGCTGCACAACGAGGAATCGATGAAAAATAGCAATCTTATATTAGTCACTTTTTTAATCCATTCGATAGCAATAGCGGGAAGTGTGGAGTGTCGAGTTCTGATGGAATGCGCGGGTGGGTCGGCTAAAGCTTGTGAACTTCGTTTCAAGGCTGCCGAAAGAATTAGCCGCAAAGGAACCGGAGCTGAACTACTAGATGAGGGGCGAAAACTGGATATTCCAAGAGCAGACATTGATCAACTGACCGAAGCATTCATTAAAGACTATCAAGATGCAGCCGATACCCCTGGGGCTAGTCCAGCAGCCAAAGTTAATGTGGGTCACATGAAGGACCACTTCGATTTTATTAAAGCGCATGAAGAAAAATTTAAAGCTTACGGAATTGACATTCCTTCTCTAAAACTTGCTATGGCTGCACATGATATTGGAAAAGGATTTTTAGATAAGGCTATTTCTGATTACATCAAAGAAAAATCGGAAGGCACTGAAAAGGCCTTAGCACCCTTTCTAAGAGATTTTATCCTTTCTCATGAACTCCATAGCATTGCTGGAATTCCTAGAGTTGTTAAAGAGCAACTGAAGAGCCAAGGTTTAGATGTCACCTCCGCTGAAGGAAAGACTCAGGTTCAAAGGTATTCGGAACAGATTATGGAAACGATCAGACTTCACAATGGAGTCGATATCACGGGCGACCTAAAGGCCAAATATCCTACTCTCACAGAAGAGGAGATTGGGCAGATACAAAAAGCTTGGTGGCCAGAAAATTATGAAAAATTCGCTGAAGTGATGGGGCTGAGGAAGAAGGAATACGGTGGAACGACCAATCCAATTGGAAATGCTCTAAATCTCATTGATAGAGCCACTCTGACCTCTTCCAGTGCCCCAGCGAAACTCATGGTCCAAAATTCGGGGGTCATGCCTTGGGGAATTAAACTGATCGAGGCCTCAACTTCGGAACCGGCAAAGGGAAATATTCCCTTAATTAAAGCGCAAGTTTCTACCCTTGAAGGACAGGCGAAAACTCCAGAGCAGAAAAAAGCTGCACAAGATTTATCTATTGCGGCTCAAGAATTTAACCAAAACATATTGAGCCTTGGAATATCTCTGACAACAATGGATTCAATCGCCCCCTTTCCCAAAGAGTCAGAAACGGTAGCTTTCCAGAGAAAAGATGAAAGCTGGATTAGAATTAGAAGTAAACCGAGACCCTCGGTTGAAACATGGGATGGTAAAAAGTTCAGCTTAGAGGATAACAAAACAAACTCGTCCCCGACAGTTTTGCTCATGACTGAGCTCAAAAACAAAGGAATTTGGCCCCCCAAATAGGTGCCCACTTTCTTTTCAGGTAACTTTAGTAATGCGGAAATGGTTTAATTTAAAGATTAATCAATGGCCTCGGGCCAACAACAGACGCACCGGTCAAAAGGCCACTTAACCCCCATGATATTATAAGATTTTTTCCAAACACGAAAGACCGCATTTTCGAGGTTTGTGCCCCACTTTATATCCAAGGGCAGTCTTTACGAGAGATAGAACGCCAAACAGGCTTCGCTAAGACATCGATCCGTAAGACACTTAATTCGCGGGGGCTGACACTGCGAAACTATCGCAGCCGCCGTAAACCCAAATCCAAAGATCCAAAAGTAATGGGCCCCGGAACCATTCCATACGGGTTCGCCTACCTTGAAGGAAAGCTCGTTAAGGATCCGAAGGAGTACAAGACCGTCCTTCAGATTCAAAAGCTGTGGCGTTCGGGCAAAAGCTGTTCTGCCATCGCCACAATTTTGAACAATCAACAGACCCCGACCCGCATGGGTAAGCGGTGGGGTAAAAGTATTATTGCAAGAATTCTTAAACGTCATGAGGAGGAAATATCATGGGACTCAAATCCTTAATCCAAATTGCAGCAATTCTGGCCGTATTGGCAGTGTCGTCGGGAAAACTCCCGACAATTCTTAAAACCCTGCGAGTCGCGCAACTTCATCTGCTAAAAGACTCACAGGCATCTAACTGGGGACAAGCGATGTTGATTCCTCGCCATTAGCTGCCTTCACCTCATTCACTCTAAGGTTTCGTGAAGCGGCACCAGTCAATCGTTGGCTTGGTCCCACCGTGATATTCGTATGCTAGTTCCTTGTTCAACAAAATCTCTTTCACCAGTTTTCCATCGGCAGACACGTCTGCCAAGACCCTAAAATACTTATCGCGCCCAACACTATTGAGATCGATTCGCCCCGCATTCTTGAGGATGGACTCTATGAGTTTTTGAGCCGTTCTTGCGGCTTCTTTCTCACAAAGGTTCTTACCATTCATCTCTGGCGCATCGATGCCATTCACACGAACAGAAATATTTTCGCCAAGCAATGGGTGAATATTAGGTATCTCAACAGTAATAGTGTCAGCATCATAGTTCCTTATGTATTTGACACACCTAAAAGTCGTCTTGTCATGTTCACAGGGTGTGGCTAACTCTACGCCAGCAGGCCCGATCAAATTGCTTTGAACATGCGTGCATGAACCTAAAAAACCAGTAGCTAGCGCGGTTAAAATCCCAAGTAATAAAAGTTTCATCGTCATATTTTTTTCTTTGGTTTGGTGGTCTTCGGAACTTGCTTACCAGTAATTTTCTTTATCTCACCAATGGCTTTATTAAAATCTCGATCTACTGATGTAAGCAACATATCCTATTTTTCATGAAACCTGTCGTACTCCAGTTCAGCTTTTTTTATGGCGGCCTCATGGGAGACTTTTCCTGCGTGAGAGAGCACGTCGCGCTCACTAAGCCTAATAAAGCCGTCCAGTTTTTCGATCTAATCCTTCATGTACATGGCCTTACGGCCTTGGGCTTGAAGTTCTGCAAAATCAAGATACGCGGAAACGATAAGATTGAGTGCAATTAATTTTTCCTGCGTAAGATAACCTTTTTATGAGGAAATCGATCGGAGTCATGCCCCCGAGCGATCCGTGAGGTCTTTTTTCATTGTATTCGGGTGCCCATTTCGTTTTTAGGATGGTCCAGAGGATAGGCGCCCCCGCGAAACTAAAGCGACTGTAGAGGCGTTCGTTGTCTATTTGATGACCTCTTCGACCCTGCCGGAGCCGTGGTTGATAGCTTTGTGGTCTTCGTTGTCGGCAGGCAGCGGAAGCGGAGGTCATTTGCCCTCGAATATTTCCTTCCGATCGCCGTCTGCAAGTGAATTGGTATGAAGGAAATGACAGGTACCACTTTCGACATCGGCCCAATATCGATGGTAGCGGATTTCACCGATTTGAATGACGGTGTTTGGTTCCGCTATGAAAGTCAGATCGACCTCGCTACCCAAGGCGAGTACGGTGGAATCCGCCATTCATACAGAGCGGGAATTGGTGAAGTTCTAAAAAATCTTAAAAAAGCACAGGTCGTCCATTTTGATTTAGGGATTGGTGATCCCGTGACTCCGGGACCACAAAAGGAACAAACCCCATCGCTACTTTCTGGCAATGATGAAATCAGTTGGTTGGTTTATCCAATTGAAACCATCTGTGAGAAAAAACTCCATACCTTGATTTCACACGGTAATGAAAATTCTCGCTCCAAAGATGTGCATGACCTTGCCATATTTTTGCCAAAAGTTGATGGATCAACACTTAAAGAAGCCCTTAAGCGGAGTTTTGAATTTCGCTCTACTGAATTGCCAAAATCTTTCTATACAGAAATAAAAAAAATAAAAACGGATCGCCTTGAACGAGGCTGGGTCAGTGCCGTGGACTCCATTCCAAATGCAATGAGTTTTAAAACTGCTTTTGAAAAAGTGGTGAAACTGATCGGCGAGATTGAGGCCAACTAATGAAGTTTCGCGGATTTCGTAGAGCCACTTGTTACCCCCGGATCTACCTCACATTTACCCCGGAGCTGACCGGCCTTGCCTGGACCGGAGTTCTGCAGATTTCAATGGAATTGGAGGGTTAAGTGGAACATCTCGGAACAGAGCGGAAGAGCGAGTGGTGGAGGTGGACAAGGAAGGCCAAAAAGAAGAAACCCCGATTTTTTTTAAATCGGGGTTCGACTACTTCTTTTTTGGTGGAGGTGGAGGGAGTCGAACACCTT
>JABMMY010000358.1 GCA_013205415.1 Deltaproteobacteria bacterium | reverse complement strand
GCCAAACAATCTATCTCCCCCCTACTCATTCTTAAATTTTTTCCTAAAACCTTAAATCCTTTTTTTCTGCAGTAGGCTGTGGCACACCTTTCATAAAGATCCCCCTTTTGTTTTGTCGTGGTTTGAGATTTCATGTTTTTTAACTTTAATAAAGAGTGATTCATGAAAGATACGAAAGCAATTTTGAGTCCCAAGAGGTTCGGCTAACGGTGCAGTGACAAACGCTAGGCCTTTATGCCATTTGCAAAAATAGATAGCCCTTTTTTTGTACTTGGCTGAGCGACTTTCGGTCGATGGGGTAGGCAATAGATAGTAGGCTATTCTAAGTTAGATGACACGACTGGAGTCCAGGAAAAACTTTTCCGATGAATTTCTGAAGAGCCTTTTTCCATGAGACATAATCGATGAAAGACACTGCCATAACCCTTGTGTTTGGAAAATCCATAACCAGGAATCTTTTGATCGTACTCCTCCATCAACCGGTCCCTAGTCACTTTAGCTATAATGGAGGCGGCTCCAATAGAAAAAGAGAGCCCGTCCCCTTTTACAATCGCTAAACAGGGCGTCGAAATATTTAAGGTGCCTCGACCATCCATTAAAATAAAATCGGGTTTGAGACTCAATCCTTCAATGGCCCGTTTCATAGCGAGTTTAGCGGCGTGATAAATATTAATCGTATCGATCTCCTGGGTAGTGGCGTGGGCAATATTAAAGGCTAAGGCCCTTTTTTTAATCTCAATACTAATGAGCTCCCTTTTTTTTGCCGATAATTTTTTGGAATCATCTATCCCTTCAGGGATATCATTAGGATCTAAAATAACAGCAGCGGCAACCACAGGCCCGGCTAAACAGCCCATTCCTACCTCATCGACACCGACGATAATTTTATAGTTCTGTGCAAAACAATCGGACTCGTATTTCCAACGTGGATTCACTATCTCTTTGAGATTACTTATCGGTTTTTGGAGCAGCTTCCGCCTCTTTAACAGCAACGGCTGGAGGTGCATCTTCAACTGTAATTGATTTTCCAAATCGCTCGGTCTCTTTTAAGCGAGCCTTTTTACCTTTGAGCTCTCTTAAGAAGTACAAACGAGAACGTCTGACTTCACTGGAGGCTTCAATTTCAATCTTTTCAATGAAAGGAGAATGAACTGGGAAAATTCTTTCTACGCCCACTCCTTCAGAAATTTTTCTGACGGTGAAGGTAGCGGCGACACCTCTACCTGACTTAGGACATTTTGAGATCACAAGTCCTCTAAAGGCCTGGATACGCTCTTTGTCTCCCTCTTTTAATCGCACGGAAACGTTCACTCGGTCTCCAACTCTAAAATTGGGACGTTTTTTTTCTTGTGATTTACCAATCTCTTCTAAAATCTGAATCTGCATCTTCTAGTTCTCCAAGGGCCGCAATGTAGGAAAGTGGACACCTATAGTCAAGTAAATTTTCTGGATTATCGGCCCATAAACTCTTGAGATTTTAGCAACTTGCAATGAGACTACTTTTAGCCCCGTCCCCCTTTGACAGCTTTTTATCCCACAGATAGTATCTCGAGGCCCTACTCATTAACCCCTTCATCGGAGGCTCCATCAGTGGCACAAAAGATTAAAAAATCCAGTACTTCCGTAAAAACAAACCCTAAAGCAACTCCCCTGAAGGCTTTACTCAGAGTGCGAGTTTCAAATGGTGACGCCCATTATGGAGGCAATTTAGTCTCTGGAAGCAAGGTGCTAGAATATTTCGGAGATGTCGCCACCGAGCTTCTGATTCGATTAGACGGGGACGAAGGTCTATTTTGCGCTTATGACAATGTCGAGTTTTTAGCCCCAGTTTATGGAGGGGACTATCTGGAGATTGAAGGGGAGATCACCGCAGTGGGAAACACCTCTAGAAAAATGGTGTTTACGGCAAAAAAGGTAATTGAGCCCCAGCCGAAGGTAGCTCCTAGTGCAGCTCAGGTGCTTAAAACTCCGATCATCGTAGTGAAGGCTAGTGGCACCTGTGTCGTTCCCAAGGGGCTACAGAGAAACTCAAAATGAACTCTATTACCTATAAAAATAGTGGAGTGAATACCGACCAGGCGGAACACATTCTAGATAGTTTCTCTCTCTTTTTAAAATCGCGTCCCAAAGATGCTAGGCTTCTTTCTGGCATTGGGCCCTATGCCTCCTGTTTTTCTTTAAAAGAAACGCTCAACCTATTAGAAGATCCCCTTTTAGTTTCCTGTTGCGATGGGGTCGGCACCAAAGGAAAACTTGCCCTAGACTGGAACCATATCGACCGACTGGGAGAGGATCTTGTTGCAATGAATGTAAATGATCTTCTTTGCGTAGGTGCGGTTCCTTTAGTGTTTTTAGATTACTACGCCTGTGGAAAATTAGAAAAATTTCAACTTCTGACACTATTAAAAAGCATTCAGCTAGGTTGCGAAATGGCGGAATGTTCTTTATCGGGAGGAGAAACGGCCGAGATGCCAGGACTTTATCTAGAAAAAGATTTTGACCTTGCAGGGTTTAGTGTGGGTCTCGTCGATAGAAAAAATGTTCTTGGTGAATCGCGTGTGAAGGTAAAGGATTGTTTAATAGCTATCGAGTCTAGTGGGCTTCATTCCAATGGGTATTCGCTGATCAGAAAGCTTGTCGAAAAGGAGAAACTTAATCCCGAATCTAAAACCTCCTTTTCAGAAAAAACCTGGGCCGAGGAACTTTTAAGTCCCACCTTGATCTATGTTAAGGCTTTAAAGATCCATTTAACTAATCTGACAGGACTAGCCCACATCACAGGAGGGGGAATCACGGGAAACCTGCCCAGAATTCTTCCTGCAGGATCTGAGGCCCATCTTAAGTTAGATACCCTTAAATTTTCGGAACTTTTTAAATGGATTCAAAATAGTGCTGCCCTTTCTACAGAGCAAATGCTTGAAACCTTTAATTGCGGAACGGGAATGATTGCGGCCTGCGATCCCAGCTATGCAGAAACTTTGTTAACCTCACTAGCAAAAGGGGGACTCAAAGGCCATGTCATGGGCTCTGTAGAAAACTCGTCCAGCGGTTCAGAAAAATCGGACCCTCTAATCCTATGGCAGTAGACACCCGAATTATTGTTTTAGCCTCGGGAAGGGGATCCAATTTTTGTGCCCTTAGCGATGCCATTTCAAATCATACCCTTACGAACGCAAAGATAGTGGGTGTGGTCTCTAATAAAAAGGGGGCCCTAGTCCTTAAAGAGGCCGAGCAAAGAAATATTCCGACACATCTTATCGACTCAAAAAATTTTAGTCTCAATGGAATATTTCAACGAACCGAATATGAAAAGGTATTAATTACGACGATAGCATCCCTCCAACCCGATCTTATTTTATTAGCCGGTTATTTACTAGTGCTAGGGAAAGAGGTGATTGCCCATTTTCCGAATAAGATTATTAATATCCACCCTTCTCTGCTTCCTAAATTTCCCGGACTTCATGCTCAGAGACAGGCTCTAGAAAAGGGAGAAAAGGTCACAGGATGCACTGTGCATTGGGTGACCGAGGGGCTAGATGAGGGAGCCATGATCCTTCAGGCTAAACTTAAAATTTTAGAGGGGGATACTGAAGCGACTTTGAGTGAACGCTTACTACCCTTAGAACATGCCACCTATATTGCTGCAGTCCAATTATTACTTCACTCACTAAAACACTAGAACTATTTTCATCCCTATTTCCACTGAAAGCCTAAATAGATTAAGGCTCTTAATAAAACTATTTTGGTGCAAAAGGTGCTAATCATTCTTTTATAGTTCACAGGCTGGTAGCGATACCACAGATCCAGCCTAGTAATAGGGCCTTCACTAAGGGTCTCTAGAGACGCAGTGACAAGTTTTAAATGACGATATTTCTGAATTGGCTTCATGTTTTTCCCTAAGTGGGGATAGCATGCCCAATTATTTTTAGCAAATTCTCATGGGTAGAAAAAACTACGAGCGAAATACAATCTGCGCGTCACCTTCTAAAGTATGCTCACCCGCCTGATTCTCAGTCCACAGAGATACGGTAAGCGATCCATCGGCATTCAATGATCTTATCTTTCCTTTAGAGGTGATGACATCTCCCGGAAATGTTACCTTTTTGAAGCGTGTATTAAATAGTTTCAATTCAAATTTATCGGGCGGAAAATTAAGATTTAAACAATCCCCTAAAAATCCCATCGATAGCATTCCATGAACAATCACAGAGGGAAAACCTGCCTCTGCAGCAAACCCATCATTGAGATGAATGGGATTATTGTCTCCAGAAGCGAGTGCATACTCTTTCAGCTGCTCCTTAGTCACAGCAGGCTTCACTAAGGACTCTAACATTTGATTTAATTCAAAACTCATTCGGTACCTTTTTTCGTTTCTCGTAGTACAAAGGAGGAGGTGAAATACACGCGAACTTGGTCCTTCACCTTAACCTGAGATTTAATGGAGACGAAGACCATCCCTCGACGTTCCTTGGTTGAAACAAATTCCGTGGTTACCTCCGGAATATCGTCCAAACAAAAGGGGCTAATATATTCATACTGTTGATCGGTATGAAGAAGATTTTTTAAATTCACATGAAAGCGATCTAAGAATGCAAACTCACCTTTTCTAAAGGTAGTCGCATAGGTGGGTGGGATACCCTCAGTATATTGCAATCTTACCGCAGATTTAAAGAGTTCAACCTTATCTTTTGTAATAGTAGCTGCCGTAAATTTTATAGGGGTCAAATCGGCATTTAAATTAATTAACATTCAGAACCTTTTCTCTTAGGAATTTAGTTTTCCATTACTATTGCTCAGTTGAACCTCATAATGTTAAGTCCTATCTTCGACAAAAGCCTAGATTAGGGTAAACTCTTAATGTGATCTAGTCAAAAGAAAGGGCTCCACTGAAACTTCCGGCAAATAGATATTTACTATTCGGACTCTTTGCACTTTATGTGATGGTTCTGTTTACCTTACCGGTCACTATTTTGGGCCGCTATGCAGGGCTGAGTTTTGGCTGTCTTCTTTCGGTCTGTTTTCTTTCCTTTCTTTTCTTCGGCTCGACCCAAAAAATATCAAAAAAACTGAATTTAGAACCCCTTTCCGTGGGAGAATCGCCAGAGATTCATCATGCGGTGAAGGAGTTTAGCCGTAGATTAGGACTGACCCCTCCGAAGGTGACCATTCTTCGAACCCCTGCGCTAAATATTGGGGCCTTTGGTCTAAATAAAAATCGCAGTACCCTTATCGTTACCGAAGGGCTTTTAAAAACTCTTTCACGTGCCGAGCTAACGGCACTGATTGGAAGAGCCTTATGTGCTATTGGGTATGGAGATACTTTATTAGTCACCTGGTTTTCAAGATTTTTAGCCGTCCTTGAGCCATTTTCTTTCTCCTCAAATGATAGGAAATCCTCTCATCGAAACCATTTTTATTCTCTACAATGGGTACTGCGACAAATGGTAATTTTACCTCTCGCTTTAATACCTCAATATTTATTGCTCAACATTCGTCGTTCGGTAAATCTAGATTTAAAATCGATAAACTTAACACGATTACCCAAGGATCTTTCTGAGAGTTATCGTCTTTTAGAGGCCATGTTACCTAGAATAGCCTGTCGCGTTCCCTTTGGTACGAGCCCCCTTTTTTTAACAGCCACCACACCGGCAGACCCTCTATCTCAATTACTTTTTTCTGAAACCTATAAGGCTAAACGCTTAGCCTACTTAAATCGATTGGTGACCGTCTCATGATGTTAACTCTACCTATCTATGCACTTCTTATTTTTACCGCCGCTTTAACAGGTGGCATTTTTCCAATGCTAATAGGTGCCAAAAATGAAAAGCACCTAAAACTTTTTATTAGCTTTGGTGCCGGCCTGTTACTATCGATGGCATTTTTGCATATGATCCCAGAGGCCTTTAAACTTATCCCTAACTCTGCAGGCATTTGGCTGTTAACAGGGTTTTGTATTTTATTATTTCTAGAACGTTTTATTATGGTCCATGCCTGTGAAGAGCATGGTTGCCATTATCATACCGTAGGCATCGCTGCCTTTGTGGGTTTAACGGTTCATGGACTGATTGAAGGGTTTGCTCTAGCCTCTAGTGAAATGGTGGCCCATCTAGGACCTCTGGTGCTGATTGCGATTGTGTCACATAAAGCCCCAGCAGGCATTGCTCTTACCTCAATTTTAAAGATGGCAGGCAAAACTCCCAAACAAATTTTAGGTTTTGTATTAGGTGTGGCTCTCTCCGGCCCCTTAGGTATTTTATTAGCCTACTGGATATTAACATCTGAAAACTATACTCAGACTGCAGGAACCTTACTTTCTCTCTCAGCAGGAACTTTTCTCTACATCGGTGCCTGCGATCTGCTTCCTGAAATTCATCGCACCGATGGCGAAAAACTAAAACGACTACTCTCCTTTTTATTAGGTATTGTAATAAGTGTCTTAAGTGGTTACTTTTTAACCTAAGGGATCTTTTTCGGCGCAAATCTCTCGCAACCTTTTTCTAGCCATCTTATCGACGAGTGAGAACACCTCTTGCCAACGATCTCTAGATTGCCTAGCGGAGTGGCCCTTTACCCAAACAATCTCTGGAAGAAGTTCATCATAAAGAATAAAAAATTCTCGATAGAGATCGGCATTGGCCAGAGGTTGTGATGTTTTTTTGCTGAAAAAATTATTTCTTTCCAATCGTTCACGGCGCTGCAAAATATTTTCAATCGCCTTACAATCGATAATTAAAGTAATCTTAACTGGAGCAGTTTTTTCAAGGTGGCCCCTATTTTGAAATTTTAATTTCCATTCCTTTAAAGCACCAATAGCACTTAAAAATTCTAGGCGCGCAATATTTTCGCCTTCGATTCTCTTTGTTTGGATTTCAAAATGGAGAGCCCCCTCCTTCTGCATCAAAAGATCGCTGGTGACTATTAAAGTGGCCCCCACACCTCTACCTGAGTTAGGATCAAAGCTCGCATCAGAAAAAATAAAATAGTCATTCATGCAAAGATCACACTCTCCTGGTTTAGATTATAAAGCAAAGGTATCGATTCTATTTCAGATCTCATCTCTGAATATCTTGACTATAGCGTGGGAAATTTGGCAAATGATATTGAAAACTTATTTTTTAAATAACCTCCCATTAGCAAAGGGCACTAAGTGAAAAAATGGACTCTATTAGATAGTGTGCGAACTCCCGAGGGAAAAACTATTTCATTGCACGAACATGATGGTCACTACACCCTGCGCATCAATGGGATAGATCTGATGTCAACTCGTCAGCACTCCTCCGAGGAAAAACTGGCCGAACTTGCCTGCCAGAAATTGGTCCTTAAAAAAAAGGCTCGGGTTTTAATTGGTGGACTAGGGCTGGGATTTACCTTAAAAAAAACGTTATCTTATCTTCGCCAAGACGCTAAGGTGGTGGTCGCAGAGATCATACCTGCTGTGATTCATTGGAATAAGAATCCTGAAATTAATCTTTCCCGAACGGCACTAGCCGATCCCAGAGTGCAGGTGGTTCAGCGCGACGTGGCAGATCTCATTAGAGATCGAAAATCTCACTTCGATGCTATTCTTTTAGACGTCGATAATGGGCCCGCTAGTCTCACTACCGATAGGAATCGGCGACTCTATCAAAAAACGGGTCTCATGCAGGCCTTTGATGCTCTGAGGGACGGAGGTTGTCTCGCTGTGTGGTCTGCCAATGCCGACCCCTCCTTTCAAAAGCTCATGGGCCAGGTGGGGTTTTCTGTGCAACTAGAGCGCAGTCGTGCTTATAAAGATTCCGGGTCCTCGCACTCTTTATTTATAGGTCGTAAGGCCGAGGCCAAACAGATATCTGGAAAAAAATCGGGCAGAAGCTCGGTAAAACAGGGTAAAAAGAGATAGGCCTATCTGTAGAAAGGGCCCGACATAATCATTTCAAGTTATGGTTTCTGCACCCCAAGACATAATATAACTGGGTCATTTGGGTGAAAATGCGTCCTAAAAACACT
>JABMMY010000357.1 GCA_013205415.1 Deltaproteobacteria bacterium | reverse complement strand
GCCTGTTACTACCCATCGGACCCTTTTTTGACGACTGGGGGAAAATTATTGCCACCAGCCCACTTCTTGACGCCTTTGATATTGCAGAGATCGCTGGAGCTCTTTTTGAAGGTTGGGTTTATTTAGAAACCGCTGTGGGATATGCGAGAGCCTTAGCCGGTATGGAGGCTGCGACAAAGGGGGGCTTAAACGAACTCTGCCTTCTCGTTCCTGCTAAAATAGTAAAACAACTTTCCTCAGGAAAACTTCGTGCCTTAACCACAATCTCACAGACACGATTTGAGGCTCAGTGGAATCAATTCGGTCTAAGCCTTTAGAAACTTAGCGTGAAATTTAATATGATCCTCAATAAAAGTACTAATAAAATAGTAGCTATGATCATATCCCTGTTGATAACGCATTTCTAGCTTCACCTTGGTTTCCGCGCAGGCCCTTTCAAAGTTTTCTGGAAGGAGGGAGGTTTTTAAAAATTGATCTTCGGTGCCTTGATCGATCAAAAGAGTCCGATCGTAACCTATTTTTTTTATGAGATAACTGGCATCGTAGTTTTCCCATTTTTTTCGGTCACTCCCTAAATAGGCAGAGAATGCTTTTTCTCCCCAGGGGGAACTACATGGATTTGAGATGGGAGCAAAGGCAGAGACCGAACGATATTTTTTAGGCTCTCTTATTCCCATCACCAAAGCCCCATGCCCGCCCATCGAGTGACCAAAGATACTCTGAGAATCGGGAATGATAGAAAAATTTTTCTGAATTAATAGAGGTAACTCCTCAGTAATATAATCGTACATTTGATAATGTTTAGACCATGGCGACTCGGTGGCGTTTACATAAAACCCAGCCCCAAAACCTAAATCCCAAGCCTCCCCTTTTCCAGCAACGCCCTCTCCCCGAGGACTCGTATCGGGTGCCACTAGCATGATGCCCTCCTTAGCAGCAAAACGCTGAGCATTGGCCTTGATAGTAAAATTTTCTTCGGTGCAGGTAAGTCCCGACAACCAATATAAAACAGGCACCGGTTTTGTTTCTGCCTCCACTGGAATGAAAACTGAAAATTTCATCGTGCAGTGATTGGTTTCAGATAGGTGCGAAAAAAAAACTACCTTTCCATTAAAGGCCTTCTGTGTACTAATTTGCGTCATCATTAAAAGGTCACCATTGAGCGAATGCTTTTCCCTTCGTGCATCAAATGAAAGGCATGATTAATCTCTTCAATCGGCATCGTATGAGTGATCATTTCGTCTACTTTAATCTCTTTTTTTAGATAGCGCTCAACAATACCTGGCAACTCACTTCGTCCCTTAATTCCACCAAAAGCGGTGCCTCGCCAAATTCTTCCTGTGACCAGTTGAAAGGGACGAGTGGATATTTCCTGTCCCGCACCTGCCACACCCACAATGATCGATTCGCCCCACCCTTTATGACAACACTCTAAAGCCTGTCGCATCAACTGAGTATTTCCCACACACTCAAAGGAGTAATCCACTCCTCCATCGGTTAATTCCACAATTACCTCTTGAATGGGCCGATCAAACTTTTTGGGATTAATAAAATCGGTGGCGCCTAATTGTTTCGCAAAGGCAAATTTGTCCTCATTAATATCTACAGCATAAATTCGACCGGCCTTAGCAAGTACGGCCCCTTGAATCACACTGAGACCTATGCCTCCAAGCCCAAACACAGCCACACTGCTGCCAGGAGTCACCTTGGCCGTTTTTAAAACAGCGCCCAAACCTGTTGTGATTCCACATCCCAATAGTCCCACCTTATCCAAAGGGGCTGCTTTGTTTATTTTAGCTAATGATATTTCTGGAAGGACTGTGTACTCAGAAAAGGTGGAGGTTCCCATATAATGAAAAATAGGTTTTCCATTTTTAGAAAACCGACCCGTTCCATCTGGCATCACTCCCCGACCTTGAGTTAATCGAATCGCACTACATAAATTACTCTTACCGGATCTACAAAATTTACATTCCCCGCATTCGGGAACATAGAGAGGTATCACGTGATCTCCCACAGCCACACTGGTCACACCCTGACCTATCTCCTCTACGACGCCAGCCCCCTCATGGCCTAGGACACAAGGAAAAAGCCCTTCAGGATCGGCACCCGATAAGGTGTAGGCATCGGTATGACAGACACCTGAAGCCACAATGCGGACTAAAACCTCACCCTTTTTTGGACCTTCAAGATCAAGCAACTCCATTTGTAAGGGTTGCCCTTTTTCCCATGCCACCGCCGCTCGAGTTTTCATAACTTAATCCTTAATATAGTATTTTGAAAAATTTGATTTTTATGGTTTCAGGTTAGGCTGTCAATAGGAGCGAGAGCAGTCCAGATTAAATATTTTAGTTAACCGACACGTGTTTCAGCCGATGGCAGGTGCTGTTTTTGTGCACCTTTTCGAAGGCTCTCGGGAATAATAACTCGATAAAGAAGAGCCACCCACTCGGCTATCTCCTGCCCCCATCTGGTAGCTATTTTTTGATAAAAAGGAGGTTTGTGTTCAAAGGTAGCGGGGCCCAAACGCTTGGCCAATCGGAAAGCTTCACGCGCCTTTCTTCTAAATCCATTTTGAAACAGATCGGATCCTAATTTTGAGGCCTTCTGAGCTAAAGTCAGATGGTATTGTGACGGAATTTCATCGGCTAAAAACCTTAAAGAATTAACCGCATCGCTTAAGGCCTCCTCTCTATTTTGACTCCGGCTTTCAGCTCTCAAGCGAATAGAAACTAAGGGCTCTAAAATGAGTTCAAATTTAATACCACTATTGGCCAGTCTCACATGAAAATCAAAGTCCTCAGATTGCCAAAGCGCCTCTCGATAGCCCCCGATTTTTTCAACGACCTCTCTGCGATAGGTTCCGGTGGGAACTAACATAAAGTGATTAATACAAAAGGGTAAAAGTTTTTCGGCAGAATCGATGGCCTTAATTCCCACCACGTCCGTTCCCTCCTGTTTTCCGTTTCTATATGAATTTACCTCTGTAAAAATAGCATCACAAGGGCTTGCAATTAGTAATCGACGAATTCGTCTTGCCCAACTATCAGCAAACCAATCATCCGAATCATGAAAATGAATGTATTCGCCTCTGGCTTTACTGAGCAGTAAATTACGACCAAAGGCCGGCCCACGATTTTTTTCCTCTCTAAAAACTCTCGCAAACATGCCACGAGGAATATATTTTTGTGGAGGGAACTCAGAGGCGTCATCATAGATCAAGATTTCATCACAGGGGTCTAACTGCCCCATCAAAGACCTTAAGCATTCCGTAAGAAGCTCTTTTTCGTTGTGGTAGGTGATTAAAATACTTAAGGATCGAATCATTTATTTTGCCAAGGCTCCAAAAAATGTATTACCAAATCGGTAAAGGTATCAAACTGCATACAGGGTTTAGCATTCACTCCAAAACCATAGTTAACGTGAAAATAGGGAACCCCGGCAAACACTGCCGCCTCCTGGTCCCCTGCTGTATCTCCTACATAGATAGGCTTTTGTAAACCATTTCTCTCTACTACCGACCGAATATTCTCCCCTTTAGGGCGACGAGTGTTTCCATGACACTCAGTATCTTTGAATAGGTTCTTAAGTCCCGAATAATGAAAAAAGGTATCTAGGTAGGGCTGCTGACAATTACTCACAATAAATAGCCGATACCTTTCAGACAACTGTAATAGGCCCTTCTGTACCCCCGGATAAAGAATGGCCCCCATCTTTCTAATAATCTCTAACTCCTCT
>JABMMY010000356.1 GCA_013205415.1 Deltaproteobacteria bacterium | reverse complement strand
TGTCTCAGTTACACAATTCTCGTCAAAGTAATCCTGTATTTCCGATTCTTTGGTATGGCTTAGGAAGAGTATTAATAAAAAAGCCGGCAACTATCGGCGCTGGAGTGCAATATCTAGAGAGATTTTTATCTGCCACCGGACAGGTCGATACTTTAAGTATCGATGGCTGGGATCCTTATCGCTCCTTAGAAAAAGTGGCCGAGGTTAAGGCTTGGCTCGCAGATATCAAACAGATCCCATAGGTTTAATACCTAAGGCCCCGAGTAGGCTGTAACGCCGTTAATTGTCACTATGTAGTTACCCTAGACATTTTTGGTCTGTTTAGTCAGGGCACTAGATTTAATAGTATTCTTTGTGTTTCAGATAATTAGCTGCTCTTTTAAAGCTGGCTCTAGGCTTGCAATATTTTCCATCGGAGAATTGTTCTTTGCGCAGAATAAAATTATTGAGAAAAGATATGGAAAAATTATTTAGCTTAAAAAATGGGGCACGTTTGCTAATCGCCTTTGGATGTTTATCTTTGGGTCTAGCAGGGTGTTCTGAAAAAACGAGATTGCTCCAGCAAAACTCAAGCTTAAGTTTTAATCAGGATTTTAGTCCTCCACTTTTAGATATTCTATGGGTACTAGACGACCGCTCGCAATTTTGGAACACGTCTGGAAGACCTAAGATCATAGAACAGGCTACGCAGTTTTTTACTAGGCTTGATAGTGCGACTGCAAGTTATCAAATGGGTTTTATTACGGGAGACATGCATAGAGCTCAAGGTAGATTACAGCCCATAAACAGCCCTGTTATTTTAAAGAAAAACATGGGAACTCTAGCTGAGCGGGTGGCCTTTTTTTCCTCTTTGTTAACGCAGGTAGCTTTTAATCCAAACACGAGTGGATTAAATCAAAGTTTTGAAGCTACTACGATTGCTTTGGCTAATGGCTTTAAACCTAGAGCGAATGTGCCTTTAGTTTTAATTTTTCTATCTGATGCAGATGATCGTTCTACCGTACCTACCTCGCAACCGGCTGTAGAATACTATGCGAATAAGTTTCTGGCCTTCAAAGGAAATAATCCTAATTTATTAAGAGTGTATTCGATTAACTATGAGAAATTAACAGCGGGTCAGGTGGTTGATTCCAACACACGATGTATTACTTTATACAATGCTGAGATCGATTCCCTGGTACCCAACTTTTTTCAAGATAGATTTTTTAAGTTGGCCCAACGCTTAACAGGTGAAACCTCTAATGTGTGTAGCTCTTTTTCACAAAATATTAGTTTAAATGGATTACGTGTCTCGGAGTTGTCTAAACGATTTAAAATTGAGGTTCCTATTCAGGAGAGCACCCTAAGAGTTACGGTTTCATTAAATGGAGAGATACTCAGTTCGATAAACTGGACCTATGAAGGTGCTACTAATGAGATAGTTTTTACCGAAGCACCTCCCGAAGGCAGTCGAATTGATATTAATTTCTTGCCAAGGTAGGGAATAGTTTTTTGAAGAATCGGTTATAGTCTATGTATTAGAGTTTTGCTCAGTACGGAGTTGTGTTAAAGCCTGGGTCCAATTTACTAGGTTAGTTAATAGTTCATATTCAATGGTATCTGCTAGCTCTTGATAATCTTCCTTTTCCTGAAGATTGAAAACAGAGTTTAAAATCTGCTGAAGATTACTTTCTATTTGAGACAATATCATTCCATCCACATTTATTTTGCTAAAATCAAGGCCAACGGCTCGTTTTGTAATCGTAATGGCCTCAATAAATCGTTCTAAGCCCTCGATACATTGAACCAGCAGTCGATTTCCATTGAGATTATCGAACTCTCGGAAAAGCTCCGCAGAACGGATAACACTTCTTTGAACCCGTTCAATCGATGAGAGAGCAATGTCGTAGCCAGTGGCAGCCCATATGGCCTTGTCGGCCGTTAATATCTCAATGTCATGAGAAGATTTAGTGCTTTCCTGAAGGATAGAATTCTTTTCTGTCGATTGGTAGCGAGCGCCATTCACATTAACTCGGGTAATAACTCTTGTCGGCGGAATGGTGCTAATAGCAGAATTAATAGCCTCCTCTATTTTTATATTTCCTGAGGGTTCTAGTTCGCAAATTGCATCATCTAATCGTAATTTAATCATAGCGATCTCCCTTGTCTGTGACGGTGTAAACTTAATTCTTCCCGAAGTTTTTTAGCCTTTAAATGGTCGGGGGATTTAATAAGAATGAGACTCAGTTCACTCTCACAGCCTGACCAATCATTTTGTTTTAACAAAGTAGCAGCTAGTAAATATCGATTCTCTAAATTAGAGGGGTCCTTAATAAGGGCTTGAACAATTCGAATTCTCAAAGCACGCCAGTTGGCTTCGGTTTCGGCAAGAGCATAGAGCTGTTGAATGGCTACTACGTTTAAGCAATCCACATCGAGTGTCTTCTTGAAATAAAGCTGGGCGATTTCCGTTTCCCCAGTCATCTGGGCTACAATGCCAATACCACAAAATGCCTTGGCAGCAGTGGGACAAAACTCGATAGCCTGCTGAAAATAATGCGTCGCCTTTTCCAATCTTTTTCTTTGAATTTCTAAGGTGCCAAAATTGATTAAAACAACATGTGATCTTGGGTTTAAAGAAAGGGCTTGCGAATAGGAATCTGAAGCTTCATTAAATCGCTCCAAACGGGTCTGGCAATTTCCAAACTCCTTATGAAAATTAAAACGAGTTGCCACCGATAGTTTGCTGGCATCTCTTACCTGTGAAAAGGCATCATAGGCCGCGAGATCGTTATTTTCTTTGATAAAGGACATTCCTAAAAGCGCATTACCCTCATGACTGCAATGAACCCCTATAAGGGCATTGAAACATTTTTTTGATGCAGTCGTATCGCCTAAGCTCAAAAGACATATCCCGAGGCCTTTTAGCGCAGCTGGATTTTTAATCTCCCTCTTCAAAATAAAGGAATAAAGATTTCTAGCTAGTAGGTAGTCTTCATTTTTTAGAAGAAGGTCCGCTTTATTTAAAACGGAAATTAACTCAGCCTGTTTAGGGTCGGGTGTAGCCACGGGCAGTGGCTTAGAGGCGATTGGTTTCTTAACAGTGACTAGAAAACTGCGAGTCTCTGAATTGGAATCACCCTGTTCAAAAGATTTTATTGCCTCCTGAACTGAAGCAATAATAGTGGGCTGCGTTGAAGGCACCACCTCTCGCACCTGGATGCTCTCTGCATCGGAAAGAATGCTAAAAAAGGGGGAGGGATTATTTTCTGAATTTATTTCTTTTACCATAGCTACTTAAGACAGAGCAAAGGCCATGCCATGGTAAAAAATAAAAGAGGGGGGTGGTGATTCCTAATTTCCGAATTTTGAAACTATAGTTTCGTCAATACCCGAACAAGGCGACAAAGTTTTGACCTTAAACCTATACCTCTTTCGTGACTTAAAGCATTGTCTCATTCGAGATATTTATGACTGCGTTGTCACGACGAAGAGCTCTTAGTCGCAGAGGGTGGTGTGGCGCTAAGCGTCTTTGGTTCTGGTCCTTTTGGTTTGAGAGGTTCGCTCAAAACTATCAAGATGGCTTGAAGTTTTTAAATTAGATTTCAAATCTTTGATAGTTTCTGTTTTGAAAGCATCAATTTTAGAAATCAATTGAAGATCAACACCAATAATCTGATCTCCTAGAATCTTCTTTTTATCGAACAGCTTTTTTAGTGTGTTGCGATAACTATCCATCTCAATTTCGTTGAGTGTGCATTCTTTAAAAGCTCGTGCAATTTTTATATCTAGGGAACGAATGAGATTAAGTAGTCGTTCTCGGTTTTCTACAAAAAAGCTGAGGTTATCCCATTTATTTTTATGGGTTTGTTCTAGAAAATGTCTACTTAAGGAATAGAATTTTTCATAATATTTATTTTTCATTGTTAGATACTGAATGACATCTTCCATAAGTGGCCCCCTAGCGTTGTTCTGCTGTTTTATTTTCTGTTTTTACCGAGGCAATGGCCTGTTGCCATGCCTCTTGTAGCGTAACTAAAATGCCTAAAGCTTCATTGAGCTTTTCTATATTATTATCCTGGTTTCCTGCAACGAGTCGATCGGATATAAAGTCATATAGTGATTTCAGTGAGCCGGCGATCTCCCCTCCTGTTTTATAATTGAGGGTTGCACTAAGCTCATTGATAATGTCTTGAGTTCTTCCAATAAGCCTTGATTTTTCCAACGTATCTTTCTTTTCAAGCGCTTGAATAGCCTGCTTTAAAAATCGAACAGCACCTTCATATAATAATAAAAGAACGGCCTCTTTATTGGCTGTTAAAACCTCGGTATTTCGATATTTGCTAAATGTTTTGTGAAATGCATTTTTTTTTGTACTAGGTGAGTTCATTGTTTAACCTCCGGCCTGTGGACTTCCAATTACGCTTTGAAAGTAGTTGGTTTGTCCTTGAATAGAAGACAAAGCTGTTTGAGCTTTCGCCAACTGAATTTTTAGGGCTTCGGCCTTGGTTTCGGCCTGTTTCTCTTTTGTGCTTATATTTTTATCAACAGCTCTTATCTGGCTATTATAATTTTGAATCTGGTTGGTTAAAACTCCTCCACCAGCGCTAGCTATAGAATTAACGGCAGTAATGACACCGGAAATAATCCCAGTAGATTCTCCGTCTCCAGCCATAAAAGAAACTACATCATCAAAATTTGCCTCAAGGGCCGTTTGAAATTTTTTTTCATCAAAACTTAGTGTTCCGGTTTTTGTGAATTGAATTCCCAAGTCACCCAATGAACGATATTTTTTAGTGGCATCATTGAGAATATTTTTTTGGAGCGCCGTTCTTAGGCGATCTTCGGCCAATCGAATTCCATAATCTCCACCCAAGGTTTTGCTGGTATCTGTTTTCTCATCCATTTTATTTTGACTTTGAATGAAGGTGAAAACTGCATTTAACTTTTCAACCACATCCTTCATCTTGGTGGCTGTTTTAGGAATGTCCTGTTCAATAGTCACTGTAATGGGTTTTCCGGAATCGGTAGTCCCCTTTAAATTTAAGGTAGCTCCAGGAATGATATCTTTTAATTCATTAGTAGGACTTTGAATGTCATATCCCTGGTATCGAATAATAGCATTGGTAGCATCTCGCTGTGACTCCAGAAAAAGCTCGTCCTCACCACCTGAAAAATAGAATTCAGGAAATTTAATATCACTTTGTGTTCCCACTCCATTGGCTTTTAACAATAATCGGAATGCCGGCTCTTCACCCGCATTATCATTTATCACACTGGCTTTAAGTCCAGACCCTGAAGAGTTGATGACCTTCGCTACCCCCTCTAGGGTGGAGTTGTCATCATCAATAAAGATCTCCTGGCTATCGCCATTGACATCATCGAAAGTAATATAACCTGTTCCGATTTTAGTTTCAGTTTTATCGGGTAGTGCATTTGATAGCGCTGAGGCAGAGCCTGCGAGTTGTAGTACCTCAAGGCTATGTTTGCCCTTGTCGGCAACACTTTTATCGGCACTACCTGAGACAACTTTTTCATCATCACTAGTAAAATTAAATTCTCTAATAGCAAACGGACTTCCAATTCCAGGAAGAATCTGTTTCAGGCTGTCGACCTTTGAACTGAGATCGGAAAGTAATGCAACCTTAGATTCCATGGTTACTTTTCGCTCTTCTAATTGTTGGATCGGCTTTCGTTCCGCCTGAACAGCAGAGGCAAACGCTTTTTGGAATTCGGGGCTCAAATTAGAGACTGAATCCATTGAGATGCCGGGCACAACATTCTCCCTGTGACTAGTTTGATTAGTAAAGTTTGAATAGAAAATTTAAATAGGAAAGTAAAACTGACTTGTGAATCTATTCTCTAATTATAGATTTAAGAAGAAATGAAATCAATGAGGAAACTAATTAAATTAGTACTTTTCAGAAGGCTTTATTAAACTTTTTTACGTCAGGAAATTGGCTATTTTTTTTCAATTCAGATTGGGTATTAAAACAATTTCTCGCAGATCTCTTTAACTTAGGTCGATGCGCTAGAAGTTCAATAACAGTCTGGCTGTCAATGATTTGACCTGTAAGTTCTAATGCCTGTTTTTCTAAGGGCAAAGCTACGATTGTTTCTGCACTTTCCAAATTAGATTTAGTAGGAGTTATTTTTGATTTTAAAAAGGAATCCTCCTTTTTTTCTTTTTCCTCCTTCCGTTGTTGAGACCTTTCTGCATTCTGAATAGATGGAGTGAGAGTGAAGGGAATAGTAGGTTGTAGTGGATTAACTGCCATGGGAGAGACTCCTCATAGCTTTATCGGCTTACTCCGGTTAAAGAGTAAGCCGATTTTTTCCCATTTTCAGCTTACTGGCTTAACGCTACTAATCTCCTATTAATTTTAGTGCTAATGAAGGTTGCATATTAGCTTGTGCTAAGATGGCCACCCCGGCCTTTTGAAGCACCTGGGATTTAACGGCATTTGCAGTCTCTGTAGCAATATCTGCATCTATGATTCTAGATTTTGCAGCTGACATATTTTCTTCATAGACCGATAAACTACTTGAAATCGAATGGAGTCGTGATTGAAGGGCACCCAATTGCGCTCTGGGTTCGGCCAGTGTTTTGACCGCATTATCAATCGACTCAAGTGAATTTCTAGCCGAATCAATATCTGTTAAATCGACGTCAGAAAGACCTAAGTTGGAGGTACTCAGATCCAATTTTGAGGCATCATATTCAAGTCGATTATTTTCATTGTTGTCGGGGCCAATCTGAAAAACAAAGTTTTTGCCCTTTCCATTCAGAAGCGGAGTATCGAAATAATGGGTTGATTCTGATAATCGATCCATCTCCTGTTTTATTTGAACGGTTTCAAAATTAATGATCTTTCTTTCTGAATCACCCACAGTGTCACTCGAGGCTTGAATGGAGAGTTCTCGTAATCGAATGAGAAGATTACTCATGTCATTCATTCCGCCTTCAGCGACCTGCATTAAAGAAAGTGCATCTTGAGAATTACGTCGGGCCTGTTGAATACTTCTCACCTGTCCTTCAATGCTAGTGGCGATAGAAAGTCCCGCAGCATCATCGCTTGATTTGTTAATTCTTTTTCCAGTCGCAATGCGTTCAGCACTTTGCGCGTAGGTCTCGGATGATTCCTCGAGATGGCGTTTGGTATTAAGCGCCGCCAAATTAGTTAATATCGTGAGTGCCATGGTAAGCTCCTTTAGTTCTTTCCCTTTATGGGAAATGTAGGTAAATGGGTTAAGTTGTGCGATGCGTTATACCGCACAGTGACTTTATCGGCGGCGCGTTAGGATACTTTAGTAAAAAATACGCAACGCATTAAAAAGGGTGTTATGGAAAGGCTACATAGACCGGTTTTGCTATCTGAAGTAGTTGAAAATATGAAACTTATTAGTGGTGGGGTTTATGCTGATTTAACCTTTGGTGAGGCAGGCCATTCCGATGTTTTATTGAAAAATGACATCAAACTCCTAGTGGGGAATGACCAAGATAGGAGCACCTTAGACAGGTATCGAACCGGGGGAGAATACCGAGATGACCCTAGGTTGCAACTGATCGAAGGGCCTTTCTCTAATTTTATTAAGCAAACTGGGGAAATTCTGTTCGATGGAATTTTGGTCGATCTGGGTGTGAGTACCCGACAGCTATTAGAAGCAGAAAGAGGGTTCTCTCTGCGTCAGGCCGGTCCACTAGACATGAGAATGAATCCGGGAGTGGGGGAACCTTTGTCCGATTGGTTATCCAGACTCACTCCGGAAGAGTTAGCCGATGAGCTTTATCGTAATGCTGAAATTAGAGAGTCGAGAAGTTTAGCTAGAAAAATCATGGCGGCATTTAATGCAGGAACATTAACTAATACGGTCGAGCTAGCCGCCATTGCGGGACGTAAGATTCCAGGAAAATCACATCCTGCGACCGCTCTTTTTACCGCTCTCCGCATGATGGTGAATTATGAAAAGGCGGAAATGGAACAGACCATTCCAGCTCTTATCAATCGTTTAAATCCTAAAGGACGATTGGTAGTTATCACCTTTCACTCTACGGAAGACCGAGTCATAAAAAAAATATTTCAAAAGGCCGCGGGTAGGTGTGTTTGTGAAGAGCCGATTTGTCGTTGTCTGAAAGAAGA
>JABMMY010000355.1 GCA_013205415.1 Deltaproteobacteria bacterium | reverse complement strand
ACATATGGCACCGTGGTTTGTATGATCTTATTTTTGATTTCTTCACTAGAATACGAGGCCAGATTGCTCTGCTCGTTTCCTACAATGCCAAAATGGTGGACAGCCTGTGTTTGATAAGTGAACATATAAGTCAGCGAGATGTCCCAATGCTCCGGCCTTGAGCGATTACAAAGTTCCGTCGGATAGGAGTCGCAAACCTCAACAATGGCCGCATTTTTAAATAACTTTTCTTCCGCGGTTTGCTTTAAGGCAGAGAGGTTTTTTGCCCAAAGCGCAATCCAGCTTGCATACACATGGATCAGATAAATGACTCCCACAAAGATAACGGCCATGAGGAAGAATCCCTTTACCTCTGGCTTAAAGACTATTGATGCACCCGAATAAATAAATAGAGCGCAAGGTAACGCAAGCAGTACGTTGTTTTTTGTTGCCCAACCAAATGTGCCAAAAGGCTGTCCCACCAAAATATATGGACACGCTGCCAGGAGAATCAAGAACACCGAAAAGATCAGCACTTGTACTGCAGTTGAATCGATCGATGGAGTTACGGAAACAAAGGACTTGCCCGCCCATATGCTTAATATCATTAAAACCACCCAGATTAGATTTTTTAAAAACCACCGGACTGCTTCGACATAGCACCCAAGCGTGCCTTCGGAAATAAGGCTTACAAGCCCTTGAAATAATCTTTTGGGTTGAAAGCTAATAGAATTATATTCCAAATAATACCCAGACTTTGGTGTCATCCAGCCTTTTAAAATCCAAAATAAAGGAGGCATAATGACAAGAATGCTGTTTTTTATTAAAAAAAGGAAACTTTGATCGAGATCTCCTCCCTTGGCTACAAAAACAATTTTGTATATTAGAAAACCAAGATAATAAACCAAGAGCGAATTCATGTTAAAAGATAGAAATAAAAGAGTGAGGCTCGCAATCCACAGCAGTACACTTTCTGTTCCGATACTTAATTCGCTTTGTATGTTCAATACTGCGCCCAAATAAAATAACAGGGTACATAGAAAGTATTGTGTCACAGATTTTTCGCAGGCGATCTGCTGGCCAGGGAAGGCAAGCATTAATGCTGCAATCAACATGCTCTCCTCAAGGTTCAGATAGCCAGATTGAACGCAGAGGTAAGAGACAGCGTAAGCGGACCCAATCAAGGAAATTACATTAATGAAATTATATGCAGTTTTGCCAACACGTACCGAAGAAATTGATTTGTGCAAAAAATAAATAAAGGGCATGCCAACTTCACCTGTAAAGCGCTTCAGGATGTGCCAAGTCTCCTTTTTCGACCATCCTTCAAGAAACCAGCCATCGAGAAAAAGCCCCCTATTTAAGATAACTAGCCCATAAGATAAAAGGCCCACCAACAGAGGAAGCGCTATAATTCCATCAGCTGGAAGATTCAGATTCAGGCCGATCACGATCCAAACCTGGTTTTTAAAGCCATCCAACTATACGAAAATATCATGTTGATAAACTTTGACTTGCTAGCCCCTTTTTTTCTTTTCATGTATAGGCATGGAAGTTCAATAATTGAATACCCCTTCTTTTCTGCATAAAATAAAAGTCTGAAGAAATAATCCCCATAACCATATAATATTTTCTCTAACGGAAGATCTTCGAGCTTTTTTTCTGTATACAGAAAAAACCGCCTAAGTTGTCCTGAATCTGTGTTTTCAGGATAATTCTTAAAAACAAATTAAAACAGAAACTCGTAAGATAGTGCGCCTTGTCTTGCATGTTGCCTCCCGCGCAAAATCTTGATCCTGTAACGAGATCAAAAGTTTTTTCTATGTGAAGCATTTTGGGGATCTCTTTCGGCTCATGAGTGAAGTCACTATCCATCACAACTACCACTTCGCCCGAGGCCGCATCAATTCCTTCCCTTATCGAGTTGGCAAATCCCCTATTCTTTGTCCTTAGCAAGCATCGAACGGATTTTTGGCTCCCATAACGGTTTCGCACTATCTGATGAGTCCCATCTGGGCTATTATCGTCGACAACGATGATTTCCACCTCCTGATCCTGGGGCGCTACTTCCAGAATTGCCTCGATCAAAGGAATTATATTCTTCGCTTCATTGTAAGTCGGCAAAATAACAGAAACGCTAATCGCTT
>JABMMY010000354.1 GCA_013205415.1 Deltaproteobacteria bacterium | reverse complement strand
TCGAACCCAATCGAATGTAGTGGGCGTTATTGCAGTTGGGGTTTTGGTAAAGCCCACAATAAAAATACCTAATATAAAAAGAGATACAAAAAAATATTTCTGGCCTCTACGACCTTTGGCCCTTATTTTTTTCGAGCGACCAGGTCGCTCGCTATAAACACGACAAAAAGAAAACTTCACGTACTACTCTCTGAACTATGCCAACAATTGTCACCGGTGTCTCAGTGTTAGACAAATTCATGCGTAAAGCCCTACCATCAGAGCCTCTATTGCTAAGGGTTAACGCAATCGGTATGCCATAGTAAGGGCCAGGTATAGAGTTTAACTGGCTACGGGAACAAGCTCATATCGGCGTAGCTCCGCCATGGCCCGTTTATAACCAATCGAAACTACATTTTGCAATGCCTCTGGATTTAAAGTGAAGTGGTCGCCAAAAAACATTTCACGGTCTTTGGGTTCGGGATGAATAAACAGATAATTTAATTTTTCATTGAAGTCGATTCTGGATTGCAGCTGCACTATCAACTCCGCTAGGTCGGCCTCCGGATATTTTTTTTCTTTAAAAAAATCTCGTACGGTTTTCACTGCGGCCTTTTTGTTTTCGTGAGCTTTTCTAGCGCCGTACACCTTTTGCTCGATCGCCTGATATAGGGCCTGAATAATAATGGCAGGAAGGCCATATTGGTTAAGTGTCCCTATCTCCTTTTTGAAGTGATAGGGCTGGTGGGTATAGGAGCAAATAATAAGATCGCATCCGTTTTCTTTTGCCACATGGGTAGAAAGAGTTTCTCTAATCTCTCCGTCGATATAGTAGCGACTTTTAGAATCCCCGTGTTGTACTTTATAGGGAGCATAAATTAGTGGAAGCGACATTGATGCCGCTACGGCATCTG
Source organism: Deltaproteobacteria bacterium (assembly GCA_013205415.1). GTDB lineage: Bacteria > Bdellovibrionota > FAC87 > UBA2466 > UBA2466 > UBA2466. The sequence continues at coordinate 2,379 of JABMMY010000354.1, read as the reverse complement.
AAATACTGGCATTGGAAGCATACTGACAGTACTCATCGAATGTTTTTTCGGTTCCGAATCTCCCAAATATTATTTTCCTTGAGTGGTCTAATTGAGTTCCCACAATAAAGAGATCCGGTTTCAATTCATGCAGATGCTCGGTAGGGAGAATATGATTTTTTAGATAGGCCGCAAGCCCTTTTGTAGTAAAAATTCCGGAGGTTTTTAAATTCCCTAGAATAAGGGACTCTAAAGTTTTCCCTAGTACCGGTTTTCTGGTTAAAAAGCTAAGTAGGCCGGCTTTGTTGGGCCAATTTAATGCGAGCATGTCTCGGTATTTAATGCGCGGAATGGTTTTAAATTCCCCTGGAATTTTAAATTGGGTGCTTTCCGTAAAAGAGTTAATCACCGATTCAATACGCACTCCCGCAGCAAGCATCGTGACTATCAAAGCCCCCGCACTGGAACCGACATAGGTTGCGATTTGCAGTGGGTGATATTTGGGTTTGGGATAAGGGAAGCAATCTACGGGTGAGATTTGATCGGATAGTCCTCCAACAAAGGAAAACCCTTTGTCTCTCAGAGCAAGGGAGACACCAATATGAAAGGCTGCCGCTTTAGTGGCGCCACCACTGCAGACAAGAGCCGTTTTTGAAAACTCAAGTTTTTGTCGGAATCTTACTGTCATTTTCCCCGCCTAGTACGCACACTTCGCACTCCAGAGAAATCCCAAATTGATCTTTGATGCGCACCTTGATGATATCGATAAGAGTTAAGATATCCTTTGCCGTTGCTGTTCCCTTATTTAAAATAAAATTTGCATGTTTGGTGGAGATCTCAGCTCCACCGACAGTAAGCCCCTTAAGGCCCGCCTTTTCAATGAGTCGACCGCTGGAATATCCGGGACCATTTTTAAAGGTTGATCCACAACTAGGATAATCAAGGGGTTGTTTTTCAGCTCTTTCTTCGATGATGCGATCCACTTCGGCTCGGATCACTTGAGAGTTTCCATGGCGCAGCTCAAAGAGTGCCCAGATAACTAAAGCATTTTTAACTTCCGATTCTCGGTAAGCAAAGTGCAGTGCATCGCGTTTTAATTGTTGAGTGCCCTTAGTGAAATCAAAAAGACGTAACTCTTTAAGGATATCACCATAACAGCCATATTTGGTACCGGCATTCATATAAATTCCGCCACCCATAGTTCCCGGAACTCCAGAGCTAAACTCTAAACCCGCATAGCCTTTCTGAACGGCCCATTCGAGTAACTCTGGTTTTAAAACCCCTCCGCCGCAGCGTATCCAAACACAACCTTCCGGAGCCCCTGGAACCTCCTCTATTTTTTGAAAGGCCTTAGCGAGCGAAAGGGTAATTCCGCGAATTCCTTCATCGACCACGAGTAGGTTAGTTCCGGTTCCAATAATGGTAATTGGAATCTGATATTTTTTTGCCGTGGCATCCACCCACTGCAGAGATTCTTCTGTACTTAAAAAAACTAAAATATCGGCCGGCCCGCCCACACGATAAGCCACATGAGGTGCAAGTGGAGCGTTAAAAAAAACCTCATCTCCGAGGTGTTCTTTAAATAAAGGAAAGAGATTAGAAAATTTGTTTATAGACATTGGGAAGATCCCCGGCCCCGAGAGTAAAAATAACATCCCCGGGTTGGCTCTCACTCATTAGTTTGTGAATTCCCTCCAGTGGAGTTTTGGTATAAAAAGCATTGGGATGTCCAAAGCGCAAAATATTTTCTACGAGAGTCATCGCATCTAAACCAGGAATGGGCAGTTCACTGGCGGCGTAAATATCTGTGATAGCAATTCCATCACAATCTTTGAAGCAACTAGAAAACTGATCAAATAAATCTTCTACGCGACTAAATCGATGGGGTTGAAAAACAGCTCTAATTTTTCTCCCTTTAAACCGCTCCTTTGCAGCCTGGAGTGTCGCTCTTATTTCAGTCGGATGGTGAGCATAATCATCAATAAACACAACTCCGTTTTTCTCTCCTCGAAATTGGAATCGTCTCTGTACGCCCTGAAAACTATGTAGAGCGCGAAGAGAGGTAACTCTAGAAACGGAGAGCTCATCGGCCACAGCCAAAGCTGCCAATGCATTTAGTACATTGTGTTTTCCGGGAACCTGCAGCGATAGTTCTAAAGTTTCTTCGCCTATTTGGAGGGTACTGAGGGTGCCATTCTCTAGAGCGGAATAGTTAATAATACGGTAATCATTATCAGACCGAAAACCATAGGTTTTTTTTCTTCGATCGATTTTTGAGGAGAGAGGTCTTAAATAGGGATCATCCCCGCAGAGAACACTGAGACCATAGAAAGGAACCTTATTTAAAAAGGACAGAAAGGCTTTTTTTAGTATCGACATGGTTTTGTAATAGTCCATGTG
>JABMMY010000353.1 GCA_013205415.1 Deltaproteobacteria bacterium | reverse complement strand
GGAGAAAGCGATTTGGCCTTCGTTTTAACCTGATTTGCGGGATTTATAATCATGAAAATAAAGGGCTAATATGAAAGAGGTCTATTAAATAATCCTTTCACCAGAAAACACTCACACCAAAGAAAAAAACCAGTCTGTTTTCCAATAGAAATATTATTTTTATCTGATCGCATTGCCACTTGAATTCCTATTAATCTGCAGCACAATGCGAGTATAATTTTTTCTGACCATTTTTGATCTTGTACTACAACATATTTTGGGCTGTATTCGATCACACGTTTCAAAAGATTAAAAATCCCCCATCGCCCTAATGCAATCCATTCGTAGGAATACCCTTCGTTAAGATCAGGAAAAATTGGAGTGAGACCCAACTCATGGTCAATATCCTGTCGCTGATTTTTGGAAGAATTAAATAATATTATCAATGAGTCACCTGGAATAAGCCTAGCTAACTCGCCATAAAATACACTATCTAGTTGTGATGGTTCGCTTTGTATAAAAAGGCACTGTAACTTCGTAATATTTTTTTTCATTATTACAATAATTTAATCGTGGTGTTTATATGGCGAATAACATCATAAGCGCGTTCATCCAAAGAATATGCTCAACAAGCTCTTCGACTGAATCAAACATAGATACTTCCGTATTTTCATCGAATAATGTCTTTACGAACTCTATCCGATAATGAATAAAAAAACAATGTGCTGTGCCAGTTCACAGTAGTTCTCGGTGAATAATTTTGAGCTCAATTTTCGCGGTTTTTAATTATGCTTTCGTACAATTTCTGGAGAAAATACTGTTTAACGCGATGTCTCGATCGTTTTTTTGAGAAATCGAGTAGTTTGCGCAGGAATGAATCGCAGTCTTAAGCATCTTAGTTTTCAAAGTTTACGACATGGGCTGACCACTCTTTTCCGGGATATTCCAGATAGACGACAGAAACTTAAAGTTGATCACTCGATGCATGATGCATTTGCACGTCCAAACGCCTCGTTTAGATACTATCATTATTTGACATCTTGGATACATATAATTACAGTATTTAAATGCCACATCTCAGACAGCGCTTAGCCCTTGCCCCCTTAAGGAGATTAGCAAAACTTTGGCCTGTCGTTGGCCTCGTGGGTTTAAGGCAGGTGGGTAAATCTACTTTAATCCGCGACTTATTAAACATTTCCAACTTTGTCACCTTTGACGACGATGATTCTCGAACGGATGCAGAAAACTCCCCTAAAGTTTTTCTAGCTAAATATGCCAGGCCTTTTGCAATCGATGAGGTGCAAAAAGTGACGAAAATATTCGATGCGTTGAAGAGCGAAGTTGATAAGAAAAGAGTTCCTGGCACATTTTATATATCGGGCTCCCAGCGTTTTAGCGCAGGAGAGCTTACGCGTGAATCCTTAACCGGTAGAATTGGTACATTACGTTTGTTCCCACTCACCCTAAGAGAAGGGACTAGCACGGTTAACTTGGATAGTTTTGTAAAAGCAATGCAACGGGGTGGTCTTCCAGTGCCCATGTTTTTAAGAGATGCCGACTCCAGACGACTATACTGGGATAGTTGGCTTGAAACAACGATGGTTAGAGATCTCTCTCGCTCCTATGGAAAGGGGTACGATCTTGATTTTGCATGGGTTGTTCTAAATGAAATTTCAGGAATGTTAAAGCAAGGTGCTTATCCCGAAATCTCGCTGTTTTCTAAGGACTCTAGAAAAGTGACTCGCTATCTTAAGGCAATGGAAAATATTTTCTTAGTAAATCGTCTTCCGTGTCACCCGGCCGGTACTGGCCGTGATTTTTGGCTCATGGGAGATAGCGGGCTTGTGACGCATCTGCTTCAAGAAAAGTGTAGATCAGAACCGGGAACGCTTATTCTTGCACGACATTTTATTTATAATGAGATTGTGGGAAGCTTAGAATACCAGCTCAAGAAAGAACGCATTACTTATTTCAAAAGCGCCAGAGGTGAACCTGTGGATTTTGTCATCGGTAAACTGCCAGTTAAAATTATTTCTAAATCCTCCGGTGCGCTGGGTTGGGATGAGAAAGGAGTCGCCGGATCAATGAAAAAGTTAGGTTCATCCCAGGGCCTACTCCTAGCTCCAATTGACAAAAGTGACCGTCTTTCAAAAAAAGGGATTTCTAGAATGTCCTGGCTACATTTTTCTTAAAGTCACGAACACCCGCTCGTCGCCCCGCAGCTCACGCACCGTAAGCAGGTTCCGCCTCTGACCAATGTGAACTGCCCGCGCTCCGTATGCACCGATGAATACCCTTAAAACAATCGCCTCATCAAATATTTAATGATCGAAACACAAATATGATTTTACTTCCCTGAAGGCCGACGGTTTTTCTGCATTAATCTTTTCATCTTAAATTCAGAGGCCTGTAGCGTGTTTTTCTTCCAGAGAAAGGTAAAACGATCTCGGTATTTCTGAATAACGTCCACCTCAGTTAAAAAAATACAGTTTTCAGAATTTGATCGGGAGGCGGCTCCAGTCCAGTTAAAACTGCCGGTGCCGACAAGACCCTTATCAAATACGGCAAATTTGTTATGTTCTATTTTAAATTTACTATGCAGTTTAACTTCAAATCCTTCATTGGCTAGAGGCAGCGCCAATGAATTCTTATGGGAGGCTTGAGTATAGTCGGTAAGAATCTGAATGGAGACCCCTCTATTTTTTGCTTTTCTTAAGGCCTCGGCCAATTTTAAATTATTAAAACTGTAGACTACAATTACAATCTCTTTTTTAGAATCCTGAATCGCCTTTACCATTCTATTTTCACAATCTGCAGAGGGGGAAAAATACACCTCCGTCCCCCAACTGGTGATTGGTAAAAAAAGACTTAACAAAAATAGAATATATTTTCTTTTCATTTCATGACGATGATCTCTCCATGCGGAGTCAGTACTTTATGAGGGAGCCCCTTTTCATTGGCCCAGGGACTCACTAATGTCATACTCGAAGCCGTTCCACAGGCGTTAGTCGCACTCAGGTGATATTCGGTGGTCCGATTAGGTTTCGCCAAAGGTGAACAGCTAGTAGGATCTATTAATCCTTCGATAGGTGCCCATTGGCATGTGACACCCGTTTTTTGTTCGGCTCCAATTTTAACCGACTCCCCTGCTTTTATTTCATGAAGATACACCTGAGCGACATCGGGCGGAACACAGCTAGGTTTATACTGAACCACCTTAGCACTCACTCCTAAACCACGGTTTAATTTAGCATCTCCACACTCCCACTGAATTTTAGAAACCCCATTTTCTCCATGAGTTTTACCCCATGAATTCCAGACATGGGCATTGGTTTTTCCGTTGCTATTATCACAACCCACCACCGCTACCATGTGATTTCCACTCGAGTTGATAGAGCTGCAGGAGTTGTAAATTCCATCACCAGAAATAGAATAGGCCGCTACCGTCACCACTAGAGGGCCTTTGGAATCATACATCGCAGCCATCATCTCCTTGACCTTTGTTCCCTCTCTAAAATTTCCATTGGGTTTTCTTTTGGCGAGTGAGTATCTTTTAGAATCTCCGACATAAGGAGTTGAAAGCATTTTCGGTTCCCATCCTGTCGCCAACAAGGAGGAGCTGTACTTGCACTGTTTGTCGTAGGCCGCATAGGGAAAATCGGCCTCTTCAGGAAGTCCATGCAATAAAAAATCGACCGCCTTCATGTACCCTCCATTACAGGACCCTGCCCTGGAACAGGACAAAACCGTTTGTACCGAGTGATCAACTACTTTACCATCGTGAACAGCACGAGCTATCTCCAGGCCGTGATGCGAAGACCAGGCCCAACAATCTCCACATTGCTGTTTTTTGATCTCCGGAATTCCATTTACCATCATTTCTCGCAGATCAAAATTCGAGGGAACCTCTCTTTCTACCGGCACAAACCATTGTACGCCGTCTTGATAGGCCCAATCCTTTTCGACTAATAGTCCTGTTTTAGATTTCAAGGGTTCAAAAAATAAAGGATCTAATTCCACCTGAAAACTACAGCTATTATTTGCACTCACTCCAACAGAATTAACCGCCCCCTTAACAACTCCCGAACCACAATCCTTAACCAGCTGTTCCAATTCTATTTTTGAGAACCGATGCCGGACACTCTCTAAATCAACCGATGTGGGCACCCGTTTTAATACCTCAGAGGGTAGATTCGCAGCAATCACGATAGTTCGAGTTGAGAATGCGAACAAAACAGAGATAAAAACACCTGTGGTTTTCATACTGAGTCTCCTTGAATTTAGCGATTAATTTGTTTTCGGAAAAAGAACTACTTTAAGGTTACGTGAAAACGGTGGAAACACAACATGAGAAAGCTATTAACACCTGTTATACCAAGAGTCGGTGCCTATTGGTAATTTACAGTTATTTGCTGACTACGACCTCGAAATTAATTAGCCTAATGAGATGGTTAAATATTTTCTATTGTTCCCATACCTATTTTGTATCCTCCTATTTTTATGTGAAGGGAAACAGGCCATGGCATTTGAAGAACCTAAATATCAGGTCGTTGAAAAATTAGAGTCTATTGAGGTTAGAAACTATGATGAATATTGGGTGGCCGAAGCCGAGGTAATGGGCGACCGCAGCGAAGCAGGTTCCTTGGGATTTAAACTTTTAGCTGCCTATATCTTTGGTAAAAATTTAGGCAATCATAATATTTCCATGACCGCTCCGGTAATTCAGACAGAACAGATCCCCTTAGAATTAGGCACCCCTCTTATCACAAAAAACCACAAGGGTTCCGATCGCAATTGGACAATTCAATTTCCAATGCCCTCCAAATTTACCGTAGATACCCTTCCTAAACCTAAAGATTCGCGGGTCCATTTGAAATTAATTCCAAGAAAAAAGTTCGCTGTAGTCACCTACTCTGGCAGATGGACCGAGGCTAATTACGAGGAGAATCTTGAAGTTTTAAAAACAGCAATGGAGAAAAGAAAATTAAAATCTGTAGGGGAGCCTTTTTGGGCCAGATATAATGCGCCTTATACTCTTTGGTTTTTACGAAAAAATGAAATCCTCATTCAGATAAATTAAATACTTCACGTTCACGTTCACATTCAGATAGAGGTCTATTCAAAAACAGGAGTTAGGTTCTGTCCATTAACCTGGATAGTATGATTATCTCTCCCCTTTCGAGAAATATTGAGTAGGACCCCTTTAGGACCTCTAACCTGAGCCTCCACACTTCCCTCTTTGCTTCTATCAAACACAAAGGAAATAACCTTCATATCGCTCGCGCCCCATAAAACTCGATAAGGAACCTTCTTTTGAAGATCCCCATAGAAGGAGGAAAGAAAGACCAGCTCCCCTTCTACCGTTTTATATAGTCCTCCCCAAATCTTATCTCTTAACACTGGGCTCTGATACTCTCCATTGCTTGCCACAATAAAAATTCGTTCTAATTTTTTATCCATCACCAAAGTACAATTACCAAACCACGCACCTTGAGTCACAGGGTTAACTAAAAAGGTAACGGCACTCGCTTCTATTTGAAGCAGTCTTCCAAACTGTTGCTTCATCAAGTCCACATCCTCCTGCTCTACTAAATAGGAACCATCCTCCTTTTTTTGACCCAACGATTCTAAAGTTTTTCGATAATAGGATATAAAATCTTTCAACGTTGTTATTTCAGGAACGGCTCGGACTGCCTTAGCCACCGGCTTCACCTTAGTTTTAGTCTTGGGTATCGCTTTTTCAGAACCCTCGATTTCAGGTTGAGTGTCATCCATTTTCCTATTTTTAGAATTCCCCATTTCAGCTCTCCTGCTAGGAGAGGAACCGCAATTAAGTAAAAATCCGCATAATGCCACGCATGAAATTTTAATTATTTTATCCATAGTTGCATTGTACCAAACAGAACTGAAATATGAAAAAACTCACACAGGAATTTTCTAAAGGGCCTGCCTCCAAATACCGATGTGCGTTACAGGAGGTAATTTCCCTTACCATGAATTCTAATCGTTCTAAATCTGATCGAAAAGATATCTCAAATCAAAAAGAGATCACTCCTGCGTCCCCTTTATATGTCGTTGATGACATCCCCAAAACTCAACCGCCTCTTTCTAAGGTAAGATTTACCTTTAAACAGCGACTACTACTCACCACCCTTTTCGCCTTTGGACTTCTTTTCTGTTCCACCTGTTACCCTGGCGGCCCCGACATTTTAAATGTGAGGGCGACACCCCACTCCTTTGGAAAAAGATGGGAGATGACAAAATCGGCTCAATTAAGATCTCTTGCGATGCTCATCGAAATGTATCCAGAACATGAGATCTATTTTTTAGATCGCGATGCCAGACTGCTTGGCCAAACGGCACTTTTAATTGGCGACATTGAAAATGAACCCACCCTAAAAAAGAGGGTACATTTTCTTAACGTGTCGAGAAATACGATGACCGATCCCCTTCTTCCTGAATATCTGAAGCAGGAGGGAATTTCAGAGGAGTCGTTGTTGAAAAATAAAAAAATACTTTTTGTCGACACCGGTTTTCAAGGAACTATTCCACGTAAAATCATGCAACTTTTTCCTTCTCATGCAGAAAACATGGAGGTTCATATGGTATTAGCGGCTCCTTTAAATCGAGAATACCGAAGCCCCTTTGCATCGATGAGAGTTTTCGGAACCGAATTTTACCCTACCTATCCTAACCAAGATTATTTAGAGTCTGGCCTGGATGTAGTGCATCCCTACGCTCTCCTTCCCAAATCGGACCTGCGATCCGACTATTATTCCAAGGATCCCAATGGGAAGATCACACCCCAATCCAGACCAGGAACCTTCGATCCCAATGACGGAGAAATTAATGCTATAAAAACCACAGAGCATGAGGAGGACCTCACCTTTTTTATGAAAGAACCTGGGAGTCGCCTACTAACCGACAAACTTCGCCGTGAATGGCGTAGCGTTTTTAAACTCTGGGAAGCGGGTAATAAACCGGATACTATCAAACTACTCCAGCAATGGGTTAACCATAAGGG
>JABMMY010000352.1 GCA_013205415.1 Deltaproteobacteria bacterium | reverse complement strand
CCCCCTTTTTCGCTCCTTTTTCGTCCCCCGTGCTATCCGGCTCCTGTTGCATAATCGCTTAGTTTGTGATTTCCACTCTATTTATAGGGGACCGGATTCCGGTCTAAGAGACTAAGAAACCCGATTCCGGAGATATTTAGGTCTCCCATTCCCTAGTTAGGTAACTCACCCTGCCCTCTGCTTTTTTATTCCTTTTTGCTATGCAGAGTCTCATTTGAATTCTACTTTTATCTTCCATACCGATTTTTTTTTTACATTTCAGATTTTCTTTCTCTGGCAAATCACTTGCAGAATGACCAAGAAACTTTGCAAAGGAATGGGCATGTCAATTAGCAATCAAATAGAGTTATGGACAGAATCACAATCTCAAAATCACCTTCAACTATTGGGATCGATAGTTCGTGATGAATTAGAAAAGGAAACTTTACTCCGACTTGATGTTTCCTATCTTGGAGATCGGATCAATCGCTGGTGGCTAGATCGAAAAGATTCCCCCATCACCGAGTGCACTCACTCCTCTATGGTCATGCTAATCAAAGAAACAATGCAGCCCGCCCACCTAGAGGTCCTAAAAACCATTGGGTCACAAAAAACCCGCATCGCAGCCCTTCTTCTTAAACATGCCTTTACCTTTATCAATAAAGATCTAGCTCACTTGGTTCACGAAGCCATTTCCGAAATCGCCGGCATCATAGATATTAAATACCCCTATGAAGAACACAAAGAACTCTCTCCTCAATCCAACCTCCCAATGACCTCCGACTGGGGCAGAGGACTAGGCATCATTCGTCCTCACTCCGACGATCTCTACGAGGAGCAATCGATTAATATGATGTGTCTCACCGTCTGCAAAGATACGAGTCGCACCGCCACCTGGTTTTGGATGTTAAAAGATATTACTCGGTGTCTTACCGATGAGGAGCTAGGATATTTCGCTCTTTCTGAGGCCACCTTTTTATCGGGAAAAAATGTAGAGGGAAAAAGAATTAAGGTCACAAAGAATATTCTCAGAAGAGATTCCGAGGAGGGAATGGGTTTGAGGCTTGATTTTAGAATTTGTGAGACGGTAGGGCCACGAATGAAGTGTTGCGATAAAAAAGCTCAACTCATTTTCAATAAAATGAGGCTTTCTTTACCGCATTTAAAACCTCACACCAGTGTTCCCACCGAGGGAAGTATCAGCGTGATCTCAAATTACAAGGTCCTTCATGGAAGACCCTCTTTAAATCCAGTGATGCTTTACGATGGAACTGCATCACGAATTATATTTCGCAGCAAAGGCACTAAATAATATTTAATAGGAGTTCACATGAAATCTATCGTCGCAATATTTGGTTATAATAATTCACGAATCTATGATGTCCTAAAGATTAAAAATCTAGTTAAGGTTAAAACCGGAGCTGAAATACTTCTTATCAAAGAGGGAATCACTGCCGAAGATTTAGAGGTCACACCTTTTTGCTTTGATCACAAACCGGAGGACCCTCACATGTTACCCTCATTATTATCCTACCTTAGGGTGAATGACTTTAACTTAATAGGGTGCCTGCCTTTTTCCGACAAGGGGGTTATTGGAGCCGCTCACATCGCCCAGCAATTAAATCTATTCGGGGATGATAGTGCCACCTCATTTGCAATGCTAAATAAAAATACATTTAGAGAGCTTGAATCTAAGACCGATGTAGACCCCAAATTCTATAAGAGGCCCTTCTTTGCGTTAGCTCAATCGAGAGCCCAGGTGAATGAGTTTTTTTTACAGCATGGGCCCTTCTTTTTGAAACCGGTTGCAGAGGGTAATAGTCGGGGGTGTATGAAGATAGAAAACTTAGCCGATTTGGAAATTTGGTTTCAATCCTTCTCCTCTTCACTTACTCAGGGGGTGATCTGCGAGGAGATTTTAAGTCGGTCCGATGAATATAGTTTTGATGGCGTCGGAGGAACCTACTGGATTACCAAAAAATTTACCACCACAGGACCTTTTCGCGCAGAATATCAACACATCATTCCTGCCCCACTGGGCGATGAAATTACACAGCAGGTTCACAGCGTTTTGGTGCCCCTTCTTAAGAATCTAGGTTCCAATGGAGGCGCCTTCCACCATGAGTTTTTTCTTTTACCCGATGATAGAATTGCAAGCGTAGAGCCCAATCGACGACCTGCGGGAATGGGAATCTGGGATTTAGCTAGCTGGGCATTTGAAGAATTTAATCCTTGGACCCGCTGGATCGACCTCTGTACTGGGACCTCAGTATCCCCATTAGAACTAAAACCAAAAACCTTTGCAGGAGTTCGTGCCGTGATTTCTAAAAATTCAGGGCGCCTAAAATCATTGCCTCACGAATTAATGACCGCTCAATTAGCGGCCCGTTTTGGGAAGGATAATTTTCGCCTGACTATTTTAAAATCGGTAGGCGATAGGGTGCTATCCGAACCAAGAGATAATTCAGATTTTATTGCCATGGTTGCTCTACGAAATCCAAATTATGAAGCGCTACTCAGTGATTTAAACGCGGCAGATGAGATAATTTTAAATTCTTTAGAGGTACAATCATGCGAATCAAAATGATGTGGATTAGAATCCTTTCGGCAGCGGCTCTTTTTTTTATTTTGGCACAGGCCAATGTTTGGGCCAACACCCAAGCTCATCTAGTACTTGCTGTGGGCTATCGCGCCTTTCTCATTGCCGCCCCTCTTTTTCTAGGAATGGGACTATCAACGGCGATGAGAATGGCACTCACTCTTTGTGTGCTTGGAACGGTGGGAGCCCTTTTTTCCGTCAATGCTTTTTCTCTTGGAATCCTAGCCCTAGGGATGGCGATATCGGGTTATTTTGCAAAGTATGTGGCCGCCCACACCAGTCAAGGAGCCGCTGATAATAAAGTTTCACTCAATATTGGAAGCCTGATTTCAGGATTACTACTGATGACCATGATGAAGCGAGAGTGGGCATTATCCCTCATGGCGGTACTTTTAATAATAGCACTTTTCATTTCATTTAAGGTGGACTGGAATGGCTTAACAGACACCAAAATAAAAGGGGACTCGAAGGGCCGAGAACAAAAAAAGTTGGAGTGGCTGCCTTTAGTGGGGTGGTCTCTCATCGGAGTGGCCACTGGAATTAAATTAACCGGAATGTTTGCTATTCTCCCACAATATTTAATCTTAACAATGGGAGGACTGCCACCTTGGTTTGGATCTTTAATGATTTTAAATAGTCTTGCTGTCATTCTTTTACAACATCGCATTTTAAAATGGCTAGACCGGTCTGCTCCTCATCTGACTCTCATTTTATCCTTCACTACCATGCTTGTCTTGGCTCTACCTGGAATTCTTAAGGTAGAAAAACTTGGCCTAGCGGTAATTTGGATTATGTTACTTACCGTCGGTGAATGTGCTCTGAGCCGATATGATCGACTTGCTAAGGAGGATGGCTATCTTTTTTTCAAGGAGCTCATGGTAGGGATAGGCTCATTAGCAACGGTGACACTCAGTCGGTCCTTTACCCTCGATATTTATTGGAGCGGTGTCCTGGGCATGTTTTGTCTTGTGATTGGAGTTTGGGCGATTGGCCGTGTTAATACCGGGCGACTTTGTCGCCCCAAACCCCTCGTTTTTTTTCGTGCCCCCTCACCCGATTTTCTAGACGGCCACGTTTCAGTTAGAGTATGACTTAAAGAATGTCGGATCCTGTCGCTTTTCCTTGGGATGTTTGCATTCATCGAGAGTCTTCGCTCGTCGATTGGTTAGGTACCTATTTAGGTGCCCTTCACGCTGAGCAGCTAGTTAATCTTGGCTCGGTGTATGTGAATCGACAGCGCCGCGACGAGAATATGGGACTTCAGCGTGGAGATGCCTTGAGAGTCCATAGAAACCCGCGGCGTTTTTTTCCTGAAGACTCTCATTGGAAACAAAGAATTATTGCCAATCACACCGACTATCTAATAATAAACAAACCTGCAGGCATTCCTGTTCACCCCACCTGCGATAATAATAAAGAAAATGTATTGGCCCTTTTACAAACTTTTCTAGGAATCAAACTTTGGGTGGTTCATCGTCTAGACATCGCCACTTCAGGGTTGATGGTCATGGGAAAAAATCTTTCCTTTTGCCAAGAGTTTCAAAAAAAACAGGAGGGCCAAGAGATCACAAAAGAGTATCACTGTATTATCGAGCAACCTATCGCTACTGGAATACATACCCACTTCATGGGAAATCGCAGAAGAGCTCCATTTCCAGCGTTTTTAAAACAGGAACCGGGCACCAAACCCTGTTCTCTAGAGGTCATTTCCTGTAATCCTATCTCAGATCTGCCACCACATTATTGGAAGGCACGTGTTCTTCTTCACACTGGAAAACAGCACCAGATTAGAGCACAGTTTGCCACTTTGGGAAGGCCTATTATAGGAGATTTTCTCTATGGGTCGACGCAGTTAATGCCTTACACATATCCCGGCTGCGAAAAGATTTCACTTTATAGTACCGGTTTACAATTAGGACCCTTGGAACCTTTTTGGGAGTTAACCTCATGACCCAACCCTTCACCCCCATTGGATTTTTAAGAAGCTGTTTTACAGAAAAGTTTGGTGTTCCCAGACAATCGATGATGATGACGGAGGCGCGTGGTATTTTAAAATTAAATCCAAACCCCGCCTTTCCTGCAGCCCTGAATCATCTGGAAAAATTTAGTCATATCTGGGTTATCTTTTTATTTCACAAACATGAGGAACGAAGCTGGCGTCCCACGATCACTCCTCCCAGAATCGATGCCCCTGAGAAGATCGGCGTTTTCGCCTCTAGATCTCCCCATCGGCCCAATCCCATTGGTCTGTCTGCGGTCCGGCTTGAGCAAATAAACTTTGAGCCACCCGATGGTATTGAACTCACATTAAGTGGCATTGATATCTTAGATGGCACTCCAGTGTTAGACATCAAACCTTACCTCCCATTCGCCGATAGAATTGCCGCGGCCAATGAGGGTTGGGCCACGGGAGATATTGCACAGTTCGCAGTTTCTTTTTCGGCAGAGAGTTTAGAAATTATTAAAAATGTCCAAACAGAGGCCTTTCCTCGCTTGCAGAGACTCATCACACAAATGTTAGAATGGGACCCTCGGCCCACTTCACAAAAAAGAGCCTTTCCTATGGATGAACCCTCCTCAGAAGGAATGACATTTGCCTTTCGCCTTTTAAATATAGACGTTCATTGGCAGATTCGACAGGGTTCCTGTTATGTATTTGCCATTATTCTTAAATAACTTCATGAATTAAAAATCTCAAGAGCTCTTGAATTCTGATGCCGGTGAGGAGTGACTTTTTTGGAATTGCGGCATTCTTCCCATTTTGAAAGTGAAAAAACCGATCAATGTCATTCTCAGAAGTTGCCACCCATGTTGGAAGCGGCTGATATTGGTAGTTCCGTAAGTCCTAGCCTCATATCTAACCGGGACATCGATACTTCCAAGCCCCAGCGCAGCTACGGGAAATATCAATTCAAAATCTCCAAAAGGATCAAAATCTCCGAAATTTTCACACCAACGATTCATAATCTGATAATGCCTGCGTGAAACAAGTTTTGTCCCACACAATGAATCGGTTAGTTGTACATCGGTCACAAAACTTAAGGCTTTAGCAAAAAAGATATTTCCTAAATGGTTTAAAAACTGCATCGAACCCGTTGCCATCGGATAAACAAGTCGACTGCCATTGATGAAATCTCCTTTTCCCTGACAGTAGGCTTGATAAAATCGTATCAGCATTTCGGGCGGCATCGTCAAATCAGCATCAAGAATTGTCAAAAGATCTCCCGTAGCT
>JABMMY010000032.1 GCA_013205415.1 Deltaproteobacteria bacterium | reverse complement strand
GCTTAGGAGTGGCCGCCTATTATTTGGGTCTATTTTAAATTTTTGGTTTAAATTCGTGGTTTAAATTTTTAGTTTAAATTCTTGGTTAATAGGCCTCTGTATATTTTTATAAAATAGGAATATTTATTTCTAAACTAGTGCTATCTACCTGCAATTTTATCTCTTTTTTACTAGTTTGTGATTCTTTTAAAATTTTTAATAGCGATTCAAAGTGAGTATTTTTTTTATTGAGATAATAAATTCCAGCATGGGTCTCAAACAGCACCTGATATCTCCCCTCTTTTTCTTTGAGAGTTTTGACACTATCTTTTATTTCTACAAAAAGGATTTTTGACATGATTTTTTCTTGGGCTGTGGCCCATGTAACCGAATGACTAAGAATTAATAAACTTAATACTAAAATAATAGGTTGGTTTATCTTTTTCATGGATTGGGTTTGTTGCGTTCCTTTTGTAATATTAAATAATCATTAAGAGTTTGGGTGGTATCCTCGACGTCCTCAACACGATACGTATCGAGTTTTTCCATTCTATCCGAGGGTCTGTAATTAAAACGTTCGGTTTTATAAAGAGCCTCTGCCTTTCCTTCAGGATGGGATGTTTGCTTTGCCACCCACTCCTCAATAGTTAAGGGACTGGAAGCTGTTGAGGGATCGATCACACTTAGCACTATCTTATCCCCTTTTTTGACGGCTACTAGGGGCACGACATGGTACCACCACTCCACATATCCTTTGGGGGTATTTTTCGTTTCTACTTTTAAGTTGCCTTCTAAAAAAAGTTTCCCTGAGATAATTCCTTTTTTCTCCATTAAACGAGTCATCTCATGAGCTCTCGCATAACAACCGTCCTCCGGATAACAAAAAGGAATGTTTTTTTGTCCGGCCATTTCCCTGAAAATATCCTCAGTCTGCTTTGGAGTTAGAATACTAATTTTAAAAGATTTTCCCGAAGGAGATAATAGCTCATGAGTCTCAGCATCTACCATAAGATTGGTATCAGAGCTTTTCATTGCCTCCTGGAGGGTCATGGGAATCTGAGGTGAAGGAGCCTGTTTTTCGCTTACTGGCCTTGCCTTTCCAACTGGGTCTGAAGGCGGTTGATGACTTTCCGAAAACAGGATTGAACTAAGTCCTAAAAATAGTAAAATCAAATATTGCATGCATCATCCCATTTGCCTAATCACGCCTTGGGTTCTCTACATTGTCACAGCGTGTATATCT
Organism: Deltaproteobacteria bacterium; assembly: GCA_013205415.1. GTDB lineage: Bacteria > Bdellovibrionota > FAC87 > UBA2466 > UBA2466 > UBA2466. Next base: position 9,798 of record JABMMY010000032.1, on the reverse strand, counting down.
TAGACATTTAATCTCTATTCACTTAGCCTAAAGACCAAGCGCTCTGACTCAGTATGCAAGCAGTATGCTCAAGGTAGGCATTAGAATTCATTTGGGATTTTAAAATGATGCCCCTACTGAACAGAGCTTAAAAAGAAAGCGCCAAAAAGAGATCAGGCACTCTAGTTCAAACCGAGGACGGTCCTCAACTTCGTCTCCACGTCCTTGATCTGTGCTGAACTTAGTTGAGTTAACTTACGTTGCAGCGTGGGCTTTTCGACTGAAAAAAGAGCCCCGCACTTAATAATGCTGGGCCTCTTCAGAGTAATAACGACATCTTCAGCCGAGTTAACTAGCTTTTTCGAACCGTCGGCTCGTTCGGCCGACGTAATCTTAGCCACGATGACATCGAGTAATCTCGAGTTTTGATTGCGTAGGTTGTTGCTCACCACCAGGACGGGTCTTTCCTTCTTACTGGGATCTGCTGGCCACACAGCGGTCCAAATGTCTCCGCGCAGCATGACTAAAACCAATCATCTGGTTCATCTTCAGAAGCGAAGAGACCTGATGCCATAATCATGGTGGAAGAGACGCCCTGCTTGTCCTTCTTACGGGGTTCGGACTTGGATAGCTCCTGGGCGTATTTTTCGTAACTGTCTTTAATCTGCTCCTCTTTTTCTTTGGTGATTCCCTTCAGGATCAATTCATTGATCCGTTCGCTGACCTTCTTGGACTCTGCCTTAGCCAGCACCTTCTGAACTTCACGCTCGGGATAGAAAGTAGTTCGCGTCACTGTTTTCATAAGAAGCTTCACCTCTCATGTAGTATATATTAATGTACCTATTTTAGCGACATTAATGTCATATTTAATACTTATCTAAATGATATTACTATATTTATTGATATGTGATTCAAACAAGAACTACGCCATCAAAACCACCCCATAAGTAGGAGCAAAGTAGTGCTGGTTTCACGATCGACGGGTTTGGTGCAGATAAATACCCTCCCCCCTTCCCTTTACACCATTCAAATATAAGGATAGACTTTATAAATGAGTGATATTCCGAGGCACCTGGAACCTCAGGTGGATGAATTATTAAAGCAATTTCCAGCGGTTATCTTAGTTGGCGCGCGACAGGTAGGGAAAACGAGTCTAGCCAAAAAAATCAGACCGAATTGGGCCTATTTCGATCTGGAGAAACCCACCGATTTTGATCGCATCACCCGAGATCCTGTTTTCTTTTTTGAAAATCACCCAGATGCCGTTATCTTGGATGAGGCTCAAGAGTCTCATGAATTATTTAAATGTTTGAGGGGGGTGATAGATGCGCAACGACAGAAGAAAAACCGGTTCCTATTAACTGGATCGAGCAGCCCCCTACTGATCGAACGAGTTTCCGAATCGCTCGCAGGTAGAGTGGCGGTGTTAGAGGTCGGAACTCTCAAGATGACTGAGTTTTATAAACAGCCCCTAAGCCCATTTTACGATTTCTTTGCGAGTAAACTCTCCCCCGCGAAGCTTCTGGAGCTTACACCTAGGATACCGTCTGGCGCTGTTCGCGATTTTTGGGTGCGTGGCGGCTATCCCGAACCCGTTTTGGCTGAGGATGAGGCATTTTGGCTTTCTTGGATGGAAAACTATTTTCAAACCTACCTCAATCGGGATATTCGAAAACTCTTTCCTCGTCTCGATTTGATACGATTTCGTAGATTTGTGAGTGTATTGGCAAAACTCTCCGGGCAATACGTGAATAAAGCTCAGATGGCATCCGCTATCGAGGTGTCTGAACCGGTGATACGGGACTACATCGATATTGTTGATGGAACCTTTCTCTGGCGCAAGCTTCCTAGTTTTGAGTCGAGTGCAGACAAGCTAATCTCAAAGGCACCAAAAGGGTATCTAAGAGATTCTGGGTTACTACACTACCTGCTGCGCCTCTCTACGCTCGAAGATATTCTTAACGATCCTATGGCAGGCTTTTCATTCGAGAGCTTTGTAGTGGAAGAAATCCTCAAGGGATTGACAGCGCGAGGTATTCAGAATTGGGAAGCATCAAGTTATCGCACTCGCAATCGTTCCGAAGTGGATCTCATCTTAAAAGGATTTTTTGGAATTTTGCCGATTGAAATTAAACTAGGAAACAAATTGTCGTCTAGGAGTACCGTTGCTCTTAGAAACTTCATGGTAGCCCATAAACTGTCTTTCGGTTTAGTTGTTTACTCGGCGGACAAGGTGGATTGGATAGAGAACGGTATTTTAGGTGTCCCTGTGGGATGTCTCTAAAGCCCGTTTTAGCCACAATCGCTTGTCAAAAAATCTTAACGCCTTAGGTTATGGGAGAGGTCTATTTTCTCGTTCTGATAAACGCTTTTGAAAAAGCTCAATGCCTTAAGTCACGAAAGAGGTCTATTAAGTTCACTCCATAAGCTGGTATTATTATCAGGTACCTCTCGATTCGATAATCCCCAACTAACTTCATGAAAATATTAATCACAGGCGGAGCAGGATTTGTAGGGTCTTCATTGGCCTTGCATTTCAAATCAAAGTTTCCCAACAGCAAAGTGGTTGCGTTTGACAATTTAAAGCGTCGGGGCTCTGAACTTAATCTGCCAAAGTTTCTTGAACAGGGAATAGAGTTTGTTCACGGTGATATTAGAAACCCCTCCGACTTCGATTGCCTAAAGGAAACTGGGATGTGTTTTTTGAATGCTCTGCGGAGCCGAGTGTCTTAGCAGGCCTTAATTCCTCACCCAAATATTTACTTGAAACCAATCTAGGCGGAACTGTGAACTGCTTAGAGTTTGCTCGGCGATCCTCTGGCCTTTTTATCTTTCTTTCTACTTCGAGAGTTTATTCGATGGCTCCGCTCCAGGAATTAAATCTCAGTGAAGGAATCACTCGGTTTGAATTGAATAGGGAACAAAGTATCTCAGGTTTAAGTGCCAACGGAATTTCTGAGAAATTTCCGACCGATACCAGCCGGTCTCTTTATGGAACAAGTAAACTGGCCTCAGAATATTTGGTTCAAGAATATGCAACTGCCTATGGATTAAAGGCGGTAATCAATCGTTGCGGCGTGATCGCAGGGCCGGGGCAGTTCGGAAAGATAGATCAGGGTGTTTATACTCTTTGGGTGGCTCGCCATTTTTTTAATAGAGATTTAAAATATACAGGCTTTGGAGGCACGGGAAAACAGGTGAGAGATTTAATTCACATTGATGATCTCGTTTTGCTTTTGGAAAAACAGATAGCAAAACAAACCGGCCGAAATGCTGAGACCTTTAATGTGGGGGGCGGCATTAAGGGCTCCACTTCACTCCTGGAACTCACAAAAATATGCGAGGAGATCACGGGAAACTCCGTCGGTATGGCACGAGAAAAAGAGTCTAGTTCAGTCGATATTCCTTGGTACATTTCCGACTGTGCTAAGGTGCAATCTACCTTTGATTGGGCACCTAAAAAAACGGTAGTTCAATTAGTTTCCGACATCCAAGACTGGCTAAGAAAAAATAAACAGATGCTACAGCATTCATTTTCTTGAGAGGCAAGGTAGTTATGGCTATTGCAATTATCACGGGGTCATCGGGTCTTATTGGTAGCGAAGCGGCTCAGTTTTTTCATGAAAAAGGTTTTGAGATCGTGGGGATTGATAATGATCTTCGCAGCTATTTTTTTGGTAAAGAAAGTTCCACCGCTTGGAATACCCAAAGACTTTCTCAAAAACTAAATCGATTCAGTTCCCATGCGATCGATATTAGAAACCAAGCAGAAATTTTTAAATTATTTAAAAAATATGGTTCACAGATCGAATTAGTTATCCATGCCGCCGCTCAGCCTAGCCATGATTGGGCAGCTAGGGAGCCCTTTACCGATTTTACGGTCAATGCCAATGGAACCTTAGTGCTGCTCGAGGCCACTCGGCAGTTTTCTCCTGCGGCCACCTTTATTTTCACCTCTACTAATAAAGTATATGGAGATACCCCTAATACGCTTCCTTTAGTTGAAACAAAACTTCGTTGGGAAATTGACTCTACTCACCCCTACTTTCAGCATGGCATCGATGAATCGATGTCTATCGATAGTTCTAAACATAGTTTATTTGGTGCCAGTAAAGTGGCTGCAGATATTTTAGTACAGGAATATGGTCGATACTTTGGAATGAAGACCGGAATTTTTCGCGGAGGATGTTTAACAGGGCCTATGCACTCTGGTGCTGAGTTGCATGGATTTTTGGCCTATTTGGTTCAATGTGGAATTAATTCTAAGGCCTATAATATTTACGGTTATCAAGGTAAACAGGTGCGAGATAATATTCATTCTTATGATCTGGTAAATGCTTTTTGGCATTTCTCCAACAGGCCTCGCATAGGAGCTGTCTATAATATGGGGGGGAGTCGCCATAGTAATTGCTCCGTTTTAGAGGCGATTGAAAAAATAGAAAATCTCACCGGCAATCCCTTTCGCTATCAAGTGATCGATCAGGCCCGCTCGGGAGATCATATTTGGTGGATCAGTGATATTAGAAAATTTCAAAATGATTACCCGGAATGGGAGTATCAATACAATATAGATTCCATTCTTAAAGAGATGGTAGAGGCGAGTGCATCCTCTAATAGAAAGGCCGCGTGAAACTTTCCGTTATTATTCCGGCTCACAATGAAGAGGGTTGTATTGAAAGCACAGTCAGGGCTGTTTCTAAGCAACTACTCGCAGATAATATTGATCACGAAATTTTAGTGGTTGATGATAATTCTACAGATAATACCGGATTAATTTTAAATGAGATCACAAAAACAGTTCCCCATTTAAAGGCTATTAGAAATACACCTCCTCATGGATTTGGCTGTGCCGTTCGGTATGGACTAAAATATTTTTCTGGCGAAGCGGTAGCTATTTATATGGCAGATGCCTCCGACACTCCCCAAGATTTAAGCAAATTCTATCGTGCGATGATTGAAAAAAAGGTGGATTGCGTATTTGGTTCCAGGTGGGAAAAGGAATCTAGGGTTGTTGATTATCCTATCTTTAAATTAATATTAAATCGCGCCATCAATCATCTAATTCAGTTATTATTTGGCATTCGTTACAATGATGTTACCAATGCCTTTAAACTCTATTCTCGTAGAGCCATTCGAGGTGTCGAGCCTATTTTAAGTCCCCATTTTAATCTAACGGTGGAGCTTCCTTTAAAAGCGATTGTTCGTGGTTTTAGTTATACGGTGGTTCCTAATACCTGGATTAATAGAAAAACTGGAGAATCAAAATTAAAAATAAAGGAAATGGGATCAAGATACCTATTTATTATTCTTTATTGTTTTATTGAAAAATGGCTCTCTAGAGGTGATTACACTGCGAATCACATGGCAGAAACATAGCCCTATCCACACTCTAGCCACAAAGGTCTATTAAGTTATTTCCTACACACTTCATCATTAAAGCTCTCTATTGGTGTACCCGATAGTTGGAGTATGAAACAAAACAGAAAAAATTTGCTTGGTCAGTTTTTATTTTTAGCCACTCTTGGGTTTTCTCAATCGCTCATAGCAGGCCCCGATGGCAAACCGGTGTTAAGAAAGGTGCAACCTGATGTAGAAGGATTTGAAACCCTTTTACCTGCACCAGTGCTTGCACCCCTCACGGTCGATTCCCCGATGGAGGTAGTTTCAAAATCTAAAGGCATGGGGGTATCCCGTCGGCTAGCCAGTGGAAATAATATTGAAGATCTAGATCACTATACTAAGTTAGAAAGACGATTTGGAATTGATGTGGGAGTCATGTCCCCCTTCGGTGACTTTCAAAAAGATTTCGCGAGTGCCGCAATGGTGGGACTCCATTTTACCTGGGAGGCCATCCCTCCCTTTGCTTTAAGAGTGAGCACCAATCGAGCCTCCTCCTATCACAAACTAGGGGCCGCCTTGGGAAAACTAACGGTATCCCAGATTAATATTGGAACCCAGGCCTCCTTCCCCATGAATCGTTTTATTCCTTTTTTGAAGTTTGAAGGGTCCTTCAATTTTAATGATGTCTCCTTTGGTTCTACAAAATATGTGACTGCAGGCAGCGATACCTTTGTGAGTACCGTGGGGCTCAATATTGGACTGGGAATCGATTTTATTGTGGGAAGAGAGATGAGCTTTGGGTTTGAGGGCACCTATCACTATCAAGTGCCCAAGAAAATCAATCTTAGTGACAGTACTATGTTTGATCTAGGCAGCAGCTATTCCACCCTGGGATTCCGAGTTAATTTTTAAAAAACAGGGTACTCAAACGTATCTCCTAATAAAGCCAGCCAACAGCTGGCTTTATGCGTTGTGCCATCACCGATCTACCTTAGACCTCTTTCAGGACCTAAAGCATTATATTTTGCAAGAGGCTTGACCAGCGCTTCGTCACAGTCGAAAAAAGTACTCGACGATGCCTTCAGCATCGCCTCCGTGCTTTTTTCTCCCGTTCCTCGCTCGGGTCAAGGCTATTGAAAAATCTTAACGCTTTATGTTGCGGGAGAGGTCTATTCTATCTCCCTGAAAATACACCCTGATCTGGCCATTCAATTGTGAAGAAAAAGACACCTTTCTCTCTTAACTCTAAATCCTATTTAAACCGAAAATAATGAGCAGGTTTAAAAAACATATTTAGGGTGTTTCTATGATGAAAATATATTCAGCTTTTTTAATGGTGTTCTTTACACTCACAGTCTCGAAGCTCTTGCTGGCAGGAGCGGCCGATGATGTATTAGTAAATCCTAATTCTGTAGGTGGTGAGGCTACTGGAGCTAGAGTAGAAGCCGGTACTGAAATGGATGAGGTCGTCGATTTAGATTATATTCGCGCCAAAGAGAGAATTTATGAGCAGAAATTTGCTGAAGCTATTCCTTTTCTTGAATTAGTCTTAAAGCGAGATCCTAAAAGTGCACATCTTAATAATGAGCTTGCTAAGGCTTACGCGCAGATAGGGGACCTAGAGAAAGCGATCGCCTGTGGCCAGAAGGCCATTGAAGGGGAGCCGTTAAAGGTAGATTATCGCTTTAATTTAGCTGAGGCTTTGACCGCTGCAAAAAATTACAAAGAGGCGAAGGCGCAGTATTTAAAAATAGTCGAGCTAGAACCTACCAATCCGAGGGCCGGGCTATCTATGGCCATGATTGAGTCTGAATTGGGCGATGATAATAAGGCGATTGATCAGCTAACTAAACTAGTCAATGAAAATCCAGAGAGTCCTTTGTCACTATTTTATCGGGCTCGTTTATATATTGAAAAAAATAAAATTACGGAGGCCAAGGCTGATCTAGAGCGATGTTTGGTGTTACGACCCTCCTTTGTGGAGGCCGGAACGGCCTTGGGGCTTATTTTTGAAAAAACCAATGATATTGAAGAGGCCATTCGAGTGTATTCAAAAATCGAAGGGGAAGGGCAATTTAAAAAACGTTTGGCTTTTCTGTACATCCAAAAAAATCAATTGAGCCAGGCCTTAGAAAGTTTATTGGAATATGAAACCAGCCAACCTGATGATTATACGGCTCGAGTCAAGTTGGGACTTCTACACTTTGAATTAAAAAACTACGACAAGGCTAAAAATCAATTTTTACAGATCTTAAAGGAACAACCGGATTCGGATAATGTTCATTTTTATTTAGGATGGGTCTATCAAGCAAAAAAAGAATGGAATTTAGCGCTGGGTGAATTTAAAAAGGTTACAAAAGACTCAGCATTGTTTCAGGAGTCGATGCTTCATGCGGGCTTTATTTACAAAGAAACAAATCGAACCAAAGAGGGATTGACCTTTACTAAGAGCCTAATAAAAAAACATAAGGAGGTTCCAGAGTTTTATGATCTGCAGGCCTCTCTATTTGAGGCCGAAAAAAACTTTAATGAGGCATTGAAAACATTAGAGGCAGGATTAGTTCAAGTTAAAAACGATGAAAAGCTACTCTACTTTCAGGCGGCCCTATTTGATAAAATGGGAAGATCTGAAAAAGCTATTGGCATCATGAAGAAACTGATTGAGACAAATCCAGAGCATGCTCATGCTTTAAATTTCATCGCCTATTATTATGCCGACCGTGGAGAACACCTGGTTGAAGCAGAAGAGAAAGCTATGAAGGCCTTAACTATTCGTCCTAATGATGGCTACATTCAAGATACTTTGGCCTGGATCAAATTTAAAAAAGGGGAGTTTGACGAGGCCCTTGTAAAAATCGAAAAGGCGAGTGAACTTATCCCAGATGAAGCGATTGTGTATGAACATTTAGGAGATATTTATTTGGCGAAAAATAACAAGGAGAAGGCTCAAGTGGCCTACAAAAAAGCCGTTTCTTTAGCCAAAGGAAAAGATAAAGATATGATCCAAAAGGTAGAACATAAACTTGCGATTCTTGAGGGGCCGTTAAATGCTAGTAAAAAAGAGAATCGTCTCCCGTCGGCGGAAAAAGCAGATTGAAATTTTTTTGTAATCCCACCTGATAGTTAGGGCCATCGGCGAAATTATATTTCTACTCTAGCCAGTAATTCAAAAGTCAGACTAAGAATGACTTGTTCTTAGAAATGGGTGTAGTGATGAGTTGCTTTAAATTCTGAGAAATGATCATTGAGTCTATTACCATGTGGGTACGTACCTAAAAAGAAAGAAATATTTATGAACTCCTTCACCGAATTTAATCTACTGGGGTCCCTTCAGCTTACGTTAACGGCAAAGGGTCTAGAGGTGCCCACCGAAATTCAATTACGTACCCTACCTCTCCTTCTTTCCGGTCGTTCGGTGGTAGGGGTGGCAGAGACCGGTAGTGGAAAAACTCTTTCTTATGCCCTGCCTATTCTCCATCATCTTAAAACTCTTGAAAACAATGGCAACCGAGTCACTATCGCCAGTCAACCCCGGGCCGTTGTCATGGTCCCCACACGCGAACTAGGCGAACAGGTCTCTAAGGTAATGAAGCTTTTTACTCATGAGACTCGTCTTAGGGTGCGTACCGTATTGGGTGGAAGCACAATGGCGGTGGCAAAAAAAAGTATCGAAGGTCCCTTTGAAGTGCTAGTGGCGACTCCCGGTCGTCTCATTCAGTTGATGGATCTATCGTTGATATTTTTTAATGATGTACGTCTTTTAGTTTTTGATGAAGCCGATCAAATGCTAGATGCTGGATTTCTCCCTGATGCCAATCGGATTGCCGAGGCCTGTCCGCCCGATCGTCAACTGGCTTTATTTTCCGCCACAGTTTCCGATAACGTCCAACAGCTAATGGGTAAATTATTCTCTAGTGCGGAGGTCATTCGTAGTGAAGGGAGTCATCACCTGGTGGCTAATCTCAGCACCGAAAATCTTAACGTGTTTGAGGGCCGGCGTTTTCCCCTGCTGGAAAAGGTATTAGCTAAAGAGGTAAAAGGGGGCACCCTAATTTTTAGTAATACGCGCGATCAGTGCGATAAGCTGGTTCTAGAACTAAAGAATGCAGGACACAGGTGCGCTGTCTATCGTGGTGAAATGGAAAAGGTGGAACGCAGAGCGAATCTCAAGTCCTTTCGTGAAGGAGACATCAACCTATTAATTTCTACCGATCTGGCTTCGCGCGGCCTAGATTTAGAACATGTCGGACGAGTCATCAATTACCACCTACCCCAGAGTTTGGAAAATTATATTCATAGAGTAGGCAGAACGGCTCGAGCGGGTCGAGCGGGTTTAGTGATTAATTTTATTACTAAGCGCGATCTACTTTTGATGACGAAGGTGGATGGAGTCGGAGCTAAGAATCGCCGTTCTTGATAAGTGTTTTTAGGACGCATTTTCACCCAAATGACCCAGTTATATTATGTCTTGGGTTGCAG
>JABMMY010000351.1 GCA_013205415.1 Deltaproteobacteria bacterium | reverse complement strand
GGTTTATTTTCCTTTTTTGCTTTTTTTAATGCCTCTTCCCCCCAAGGAAACCAATCTACTGGATTATGGGCGTGCTGAAGTAGGTAAGGACTAGTTTCTGAAGTTAATCGATTCGTAAAAGGGTGCTTAATCATGGGGAGACTTTAATAAGCCTGTTTTGGGAAGTCACGGCCCTTGAAATTAGAATGCAAAAAGCTCTTTCTCTATCTAGGGGGCTTAATTGCCGGTCGAATTTAGACCTCCGTCCCCCTTTAAGCTCCTCTTTAAATTCCTAAATTCCTGTCATTGAGAGGTGTCTAACTGTTGTGAATGGGTGTTTTGAGAGGAGTTTAGTGTTAACATAAGTTATTGATTCTATGTGAGTTTCAAAAGTGGCTATTGATTTGACACATCGCGCATGGTACAACCCTTCGTTCTGTTAAAACATCTCGGTTTTGAGAGGTTTTAAGGTTTCTAAGAACCTTAAAGAACTATTTTAGTCGGATGCTAATAATTTCAGGGGGATTCGTGACAAAACAGAGTTTTCTAGCTGCAGTAGTGATTCTAGCATCGGTGCCTATCTTGGCGATGGCAGAATCTAAATCTGCTTCTACCTCGATAGAACAAAAGGTAGCTACTAAAGGTAAAACTGTTGCCGTTTCTACTCTTCGAACCAATGCCGTCAAACTTAAAACATCAACAAATCTTGCTTCTGCCGCCTCTATCAGCCCTTCAGGCTTAGAGTCCCTTTATGGTTATTTAGAGTTTCGTCCCTCCTATATTTCTAATCAAGGGGAGTTTCACGCAGAGAACACAGCTGAAGTGGGATATAAATTAAACCCCACAATGAAAATGGGATATGTTCAATGGTATTCTAATAACCTTAAAAGCAACTTAGTTTCTACATCGGGAGTCGGGCTAATCCCTAATGATGGTTTCTTTCATTTTAAAGCATCAAACATTTGGCAGAGTGAAGACAAGCATTGGTCTGCAGCTTATCAATTAAGAGTTTTTGCTCCCACCACATCGAGTAAATATAAGGCGGGCCATTACACTAGTTTTTTAAATAGGTTAAATATTGCTTTTAAATTGAATGATTATTTTAAAACCGATCTTAGCTATGCCCCCATACTTCATGGCTACTCTAAAGCTGGTATGATCAATTCTACTGGGGTCGGCACTGCCAATCCCGCTTTCGAGCAGCAATTTATTTTAAATAATGAATTTCACCCTGCAGCTAACTTTACCTTTTCGTTACCTATTGTTTATCAAGTGACTAATAATCGTCAGTTTGCAGGAGCGGCCAATTCTAATAAATGGAAAAAGTCTTTAAGTTTTTGGCCTGAACTAGATTACGACATCAATCCGGTTCACACCGTAGGAATTTCATATTATACGGACAATTGTATCTCCTCTTTAGGAAACGGATTCGATCTCTCCACTGGAATAAGACAGGGTGTAGTCCAGTTGGTGTGGGGCATTAATCTTTAATAGTATTCTTTTTGTTTCCAACGCTAAAAAAATAAAATTTTGATACAATAGTTTCATTATGAAAACTATGGTATCAAAATATTTATATGTTTTTTATTTCCTGTCCTTATCTGCCTGGTCTGCAAGTGATACCGTTCCCCTGAATAAAAAGCCCTCTAAAATAAAGGCAAATGACTTTACAGCTGTCACCGAACGGTTGAAAGCAAAGAGCGGTAAAGAACCTGAGCCGATTTTAGGATCCGAAGAGGCCAAACTGCAAAAACCTCAGTTAGGTTCGGTGGGTGTCTATGGAACTAAAAAACTAAATGAGGTGATATTAAAAGAATTATTGGGAAAAGATTTTGAAATATGGATCCAAAAAGGTCTCGCGAATGATCCTAATAGTATTGAGCTAGAAAAAAAACTGGTAGATAAAATACAGAAAAAATTTAACTTTCCCTTGGCTGAATTTAGCGTGGTTCAGTTTTTTGAACCTGAAAATATTTCTGTTCATATTGTTTTAGATGTAGTTGAAAAAGCCGATCTTGAAGATCGTATTAATTTTATTTCTGAGCCCACTGGGCAGTTTCCCGATCCAGACTCTCTTATTCATTCTTGGTTAGATTATGAGAATAAAGCTTTGGACCTAATCGAATCGGGACAACTCTCTCCAGAAGGACAGAGGTGCCAATCCTTGCATTGTCCCTTTGGCCATGAGCATCCCTCTTTACAAAAGTATGCAGCTATTTTTTCTGAAGGGGTTAAGAAGAACTATGAAAAATTACTTGAGATTTTAGCTAAAGATAAGCGGCCAGAGTACCGTTCTGCATCTGCTTATTTATTACCCTATTTAATGGATGGGAAAAAAGTAATTCCACCCCTTATCGAAAAAATTAGAGATCCTGATGCAATCGTTAGAAATAATTCTCTGAGAGTTCTGGGAGAAATTGCTGAGTTTCATCCAGAATTTGTAATTCCGATAAAGCCTATAATACCTGCATTAAATTATCCCAAAGCATCCGACCGGTCTAAAGCGGTATTTATAGTTTACCTACTTTCATTAAATTCGAGCTCTGCCAGAGACGAGATTTTGAAAAATGCAGTTCCCAATTTACTATTACTGTTGGAAACCAAAATTCCAGATCAAAAAGAGGTGGCACATAACACCTTGAAAAAAATATCGGGAAAAGAATTTCCTGTCACAGATTCTACTAGTTGGAAAAATTGGTACGCAAAACTTAAAAAAGATAAAGGTCTACCCGCAGCAAAGTAAGGATGAAATCAGGCTTGTTTGCTGGCTCGTGTCAGTCGATCACGAATGGCGGGCCACAATCCCTTGGAAGAGGTAGGAAGTTCACACAAGATGAGTGTTGCCCGATTAGCATCTAGCTCTCTCATTTTTGAAAATAAAATATGCGCTCCTGTTAAACTGTCATTTTCATCTTCGGCCAAAAAGTGAAAGTCTACCTCTGTAAATAAACTGAAAAACTTAGCATGAGTGTTGGCATTCAAAAGATAGGTTGATAACACCGATACTTTTTGAACCTTGAGAAGGGAGTCGGCAACTAAGGTTGAAATAGATTCAGCAGAAATATCGGTCATGTTTTGGGGCAGTCTTAGCATGGGTTTTTTAGGGGCATAGTGAGACTCGAGTAGTCCTGGTGCCATCGGCACATGCCCGGCAATGGCCGGCAAGCCTAAGGAGGTATCGATTCCCATGAAGGCGTCGCCTAAAAACCCTGATAAAGCCTCAGCGGCCACTCCGCCAGGCCTCAGTATGGAGACCTCTCCACCGTGATTTACAGAGCAAATAGTAGACTCCAATCCTACCGAACATTCACCACCTTCCAGACAGTAATCGAGATGTTCTCCTAACTCAGAAAGGACATGTTCCGATTTGGTGGGACTAATTCTTCCGAAAATATTGGCGCTAGGGGCTGCTAGGGGAAGACCACTTTGCTTTAATAGCTCCTGTGCCACTGGATGAGCAGGAGACCTAATTCCTACAGTAGATAAAGAACTAGTCACAAGGTCAGAAATGTTGGAATGCTTTGGGAAGATAATAGTTAAAGGACCTGGCCAAAAATTTGTGATTAATTTATCGCAGGTAGCTATCTGAAGCCGTGTCATTTGTTTGATGTCTATAATTTCAGCCTTTGCCAATTTTTTAGAACTATTGAGATCGCTTGAGACATGAACAATCAAAGGATCAAACGAGGGACGACTCTTAGTAAAAAATATTTTGGCAACAGCCTCATCATTCAGCGCATTTCCTGCTAGACCATAAACGGTCTCGGTGGGTATTCCAATAACACCGCCTGCCGACAGGGTTTGTACTGCAATCTTAATTCCTTCAGGAGTGGGATTAAGAATTTTTGTTTTGGAACGAATGGGTGTGAGCGACACGGGTAGCTTACTAATCTTTTTCGATCGTTTCCAAGACTAAGGTGCGATAATCTGGAAGATCATTAATATTATTCACACACCGTCCGGGACCGTTGGTAATCAAGCGAGCTCGATAGTAACCCCAAGCGCTACCTCCATTAATATATTCAGGTGCACGGCCTGGAGCGGTCACTTTTATTACAAAATTAAGTGTGTCCTTTAATTCAGCCTTAGATCTCTCGTGAAGAACCTTAGTGAGATCTGCAGTCCAGCTAAAGGGGGCTGTCGATTTAGCTAGAATCTCAGCTCTTTCTTTCCATGCGAATCTTTTTTCTGGAAAACCTTCACGGCCTTCCCATCCTGCGATTAAACTTACTGTAGTACCCCAGGGTAGAGTTGTGTCTGTAAAAGTGACCGAGAGATCCCCTTGAATCGAGGTGAAATAACCACAAGAGAAGGTATAATCCCTTCCTTTTACAGCAATCTCAGAACCCAAAACGCTCAAGGTAAAAAACACTAAAAGAAAGGCACCTAATTTCATAGTAACTCCTTGTAAACTATCTAAGAAACATTTACGCCACCTGCTCGAGGAAGACCAGTTGTTTTTTATTTTTCTTGGCGGGCCAGGTATGATTTAATCGCCTAACTGTTAGACAAAATCTAGGTGTTTTTTTTCAAGAGGACAAAGGCCCTATTTCGTGACATGAGTGTGACAAATAAGGGGTATAAAAGCCTATATAATAAACCATTATGAAGATTCACCTGTGGGGAACAGACTTTAGAAGAAGCTCGGCCGAAATGAGAAAACGGCTAGCCATCGCTTTGCCTGAACGACAGGGCAAACTGGAAAATATTCTGGGGCTTGGTTTTCAGGATATGGTTTACCTATGGACCTGTAATCGAGTTGAGTTTTATACCACGGCAGAAGATTATTTTTGTGATACGCGAGCCCTGTGGCTTTTAGTTTTAAAAGAGTTTGGTTTGACCGAAGATGATTACTATAGAGGTTACCACTTTGAAGGTAAATCTGCTTTGAGGCATTTAATGAGAGTTGCCGCCTCTCTAGAGTCGATGGTTATTGGAGAGCCTCAAATTTTAGGGCAGTTGAAAAGTGCCCTTTCATTTAATAAAGAATGTAATCTGCCAATCGATAAGCACACCGAGCAATGTTTTAACCTGGCCTTTGAAACGGCCAAGCGAATCAGAACTGAAACCGCAATTGCGGAAAAACCGGTTTCGGTGGCCTCACTAGGTCTGAAATATTTAGAATCGATGGAGTCTGAGTACCCCTTAGAAAAGGCTGTGGTCGTAGGTCGAAGTCCTATCAGTTTAATGGTCCTTCAATGGTTAAAGAAAAATAGAGCCCAATGTCCGGTAGTGTGGGTGAACCGTTCTGTGGATCTTTTAAAAGATTATTCCGAATTTCAGGGATTGGAACTACAGTCCTTATCGGAGTTCTTAACAGGTAATACCTCATTTTCTCATCTATTTACCTCGACCGCTAGTATCGAGCCCCTATTTGGTAAAGGTTTTTTTGAGAAATTAAATGCTGGAAAAAAACTGGTGTTCGATTTTGCGGAACCGCCAGATGTCGAGCGATTTGTGCTTCAAAAAGTTCGTATTATTCATATCGAAGATCTCATGGAGGAGGCTAAAAGTAATAGTCTAGAGAGAGCTGTCGGCGTTTCTGAGGCTGAAAAGATGATTGAAGATGCGATGAAGTTGTATTGTTTAGACCAAAAAGAAAAGCCGATCATTCGGCAGTTTAATTCTATTGAACCTGAATTTTTAAAAGAGCTAGAACTGACCTTACTTCTAATTGAAAAAGAACTTCCAGAGGAATATCGATCTCGGATTAAAAAGATTACTGAAAAATTGGTGAAGAAAAATATACATTTATCAAGAGAACACCTAAGGGAAATCTTACGGAAAATTACCGATGACGATACAGATTTATTAAGTGCTTTGTGAAGTACCGTCTAGGAACTCGAAGAAGTGAATTAGCAAAAACTCAATCCACTCAAGTGTTAGAGGAGTTAAAAAAAGCGGGATTGGAATGCGAATTAGTGTTTATTGATAGTGAAGGGGATAAGAATCACAAAGATGCTCTTTATGAATTTGAAAATGCAACCCCAGGTCTTTTTACAAAACAATTGGAGGTGGCCCTCTTAGAAGACCGAATCGATCTTGCCGTCCACTCTCTTAAAGACCTTCCTACCGACCTACCTAAATCTCTTTTAATCGGAGCTATCACCGCCAGGGTATCCACCGAAGACTGGCTACTCATTCATTTTGATGCCTTTGATGCTCAGCAGCCCCTGTTCCTAAAAAAGGGGGCTAGAGTAGGGAGTAGTTCTTTACGTCGAGAGGCCCAGCTTCTTGAGGTGCGTGCAGACTTACAGGTAGTAGCGATTCGAGGGAATGTTCCTACTAGAGTGACTGCGGTTCGAGAAAAAAGGGTAGAGGCTACCGTTTTAGCCGCTGCTGGCCTTCTCCGACTCAAACTAAATCTAGAGGGTCTTCACGTTTTAAAGCTTGCAGAACGAGAGTTTCCCCCGGCTCCGGGACAGGGTGCTCTTGCGATTGAAATTAGAGATGATGCTTCAGAGGAACTTAAAATAGGATTACAAAAGCTTCACGATCTCACTAGTGAAACAGAAACTAGAATTGAGAGAAGAGTTCTTAAAGGGTTATTTGGTGGGTGTACGTTACCGCTTGGAGTCCGTTGCTATAAAGAGGGTAAACTTCTCAAAACAAAAGTTTTTATCGGTGTCCTTAAGGACCGAAAGTCTGTGAATAAAGAATGGGTTGGTTTTCACCACTTTGACATTTCTAGTCAGGACGAGGAGACTCTCGTCGATAGTATCGTTCAAAAAGCCAAAGGAATTTTAAATGTCTAAAACTATAAATATCTTAGTCACTGGGGAAAATCGGGATCTGGAACAGTTGATTCCTGAGGAGAGTCTGGATCCAGATGTTTCTGTGAAATGGGTGCAGTGGCCATTGT
>JABMMY010000350.1 GCA_013205415.1 Deltaproteobacteria bacterium | reverse complement strand
TTATTATTGTGGACCCTAGCTACGCTAAAGCTGAGATGGGTACGGTAGTTTCAGTGATTGAAGTTGCCTCTAAGCAAAAGGCTCCGATTGAGGCTGTTTTTAGTTCAAGAAGTGGACAACTTCTAGCACGCCGTGTGGCAAAATCGGAATTTCATTAAGGTGAACCATTTGCATCTAGTTAATAAAATAACAACTGAGTGAAACCAAGGAGTGGGTTCACCCAGTTGCAGTTATTTATTTATTTCTGAGAGCGATGGCATCTTTTGGGATCTCTCTTGGGTTTGAGTTTCTATCGGTAAATAATCTTACGTAGACCGATTCCCTCACAATTTTTTCTTGAGCAATGCCTTGCTCTGCTTGAATACTAGCATCGGTATGACAAATATAACCTCTGTTAAACTGAGAAAGTTGTTCGGCTGAGAACTCACAGGGTGAAATAGTAACTCCTGATCTTAAGATCGAAACTGTGAATTTAGTGGAGTCGCTTTGTACAAAGGCCCAGGGAATTTCGAAGGTGCGATTGATCTCTTGGCTTTGTCCATTAGCGATGGGCCAGCGGCGTCCCTCTTCCGGTAGAGTTATTTTATTTCCATCAGCGAAAGAGATCTCAAGTCTTGCATTAAAGGTTTTGTCTAAGGCCTTTCCGGAGGTTTCTAAATTATATTTTTGGATGGTAATAAAGGTTCGGAAGGGTTTTATTTCCGTGATTACACCGGTGATGGGCTGTGTAGATTCGGTCTCAGCGTGTGCTGTAATGTTGAGGCCGGTTGCGATGATTAGGCCCAATAAAAAACTAGCTAGTGACATGGTTTCTCCTCATAGTTAACAAAAGTTATTTAGTGTTTTGAAAAGTAGTTGAAATTTTTTGACCCACTATGTTTAGCCAGCTACTGCCCCATCTATGACTCGTAGTTTGCGTTGGGATTCCTGAAACTGGAAATGGATTTAAATTACTAATTCTAAATCTCTCAATAGTCGGATTTTTACTAGTGTAGGTGACCTTTAAAATATCGGCTGCGTAAGGAGCAGGATTTATAGCCTTGAAAAGTGCGACCTGATCGGTACTTGTTAACACGACACCTAAAACGGTCACTTGATATTGAAAAATAAAGGTTCGAGAGGGTTCAGGAATATTACTGGGGGGGGTCATAGTAATAGTAAGTCTTCCCCAAACATTATTAGGACCTGCCTGACCTCTATAATTAATAGGAACTGGATTTTCTGGGCGTCCCTCTTGTCGACTCAAGATGGGAACCTGGGATTGACCGCTAGTGCTTACCGTATAATCAAAAGATTTTTGTTCTGAACAGGTAAAGTTAATAGTGCCTGTTAAATTTTGACTCATCGTAGTGAAGGCGGCCGTTGACGTATTGGCCTTTAAAAGTGAGTTGCCAGGTAAAGAGTCTTCAAGAAATGAAAGGGTGGTGATAGGAGTGCCCGCTGTGGTGGGTGTGGATTGGGGGGCACCGGTAGTTAAGGGTGTAGCATTGGTAGAGCCTTTTTTACCTCCACAGGCAGAAATTAAGAGTAGGGAAAAGACTGCAATCCCTATTGCTGAAAGTGTCTTCTTTAGAGTCATTCGAGTTTCTATATTTGTTAAATTAGTTTTCACTCAAATTCCTCCTCTGAATCACCCATTATAAAAAGCAAATGGCAATCGACCCTTAAGCAATCATCGTTCCAGCCTGTTTTGTGCTTGAGCAGGTGACAATCTAGTTATGAGAGAGACAAATTACGTTACCGCTTTAGACAATTATTGTTAGTCAGATGTAAAAAAAAACTACGGATAAAGAAATTTAGCCTCATTTGAGTGTTATTGATTTTGGTACATGATTTGTAATAGGTCTGTTTTAGAAATTTAGGAAGAGGATTACATGAAACCTAGTTTGAGATACTTTAGAAGATCAGCACTTACTAATAAAAAAGGGGCTCACCCTGTATGGAGCTTCGTGCTTCGAAATGGAAGAACTTCATTGAAAGTACTTCTATTGGGGACCGCTACCTTTTTATTGAGTACTGGCTCTGCTTATGGTGGGGTTGCTTCATCTGTTTCTAGATTTGGATTGTCACGTAGTCCCTCTTCCTTAAGTTTCCCACAGGTTGAAACCGAAAGAGATAGTAGTGATATTTTGGCCTCCTATCCGGCCTATTTAAAATTTGTCGTTGAAGTAGGAAAAGATGTGGATCACTCTAGTACCGCTAGATTGGTCAAGATTTTTGAGTCATTAAAAAGAAGAAGTCCTAAAGGAGCCGCCCTTTTTTTGAAGGGATTAAGATTTGAATTGGTTCAAAAGGTAGAACTCATGGGAAAAGACTCGCGAGAAATTTCTACAAGCAATCCCATCTATAGAAGATGGATTCAAAAGTATTTAAAAGAATGGGTAAGGGAGGCTGATGAACATTTATTTAGAAGCTATAGCGAATCAAAAAATGAGTTGGCTCTAGCCGAATAACTTTCTAAAGCCCAGGGTTATTTTAATTCGGTATATTTTTTAGCGTTACCCTTTGCAAGTTTCACCGGATAACGTTTTGCATTCTGTTTCAACTTTTCAATTAAGGCCTTTTCCAGGTCGACATCGAGCCGGTCTGCCATTCGTAAAGTATAATAGAGAATATCGGCTAGTTCGTGCTGAATTTCCTGGCAGGTTTTAGGGCTTTTCATCACCTCAAATGACTCTTCAGGTGTGAGCCATTGAAAAATTTCAACTAATTCTCCAGCTTCGCCAGCTAAGGCCATGCTTAAGTTTTTAGGTGTGTGAAAAACATCCCACTCTCGGTCCTTTACAAATTTTCTTTGGAGTTTGAGAAGTTTATTGAGATTAAAAGGGTAATGTTTAGCCATTTCTATTTTTAGAAAGTCTTAGGGCAATTGGCAATGACTCCTTGCTTGTTTTTACAAAGTTTATTAACGTCAACGAGCTTTGAAGATCGCACTCATTCACAATGCTAAGTTTCCGGTTCGTGGCTATGGGGGAACTGAGCGCTTGGTTTGGTGGTTAGCGAAAGGGTTACATGATAGAGG
>JABMMY010000349.1 GCA_013205415.1 Deltaproteobacteria bacterium | reverse complement strand
TGTAGGACCCATAAGGTTCACAGCTCCTAAGACACTGATTAAAGCCAGCATCGGGTGCATTTCGGCATGATCCTTCATAATCATCGGTCGAATCACATTATCAATCATAGCAACTACGAGCCCTCCTACGAGCATGATGGTGAAATTTGTCCAATGGCCCATTAACCCATGATAGAGAGTGGCCGAGATCCAAATAGGGGCGGAACCTACTAAGGGAACCATTCCTGCGACCACTGTGATGAGTCCAATCAGAAACGCATTTGGAAGTCCTGTAATAGCAAATAGAATAGACATCAAAAAAGCCTGAGCGATCGCACTTGCAAATAGTCCTAAAACGACTCCTCGGCAGGAGGTTTCAAACGTGGCGTAGAGTTCCTGAGAACGGCCTTGTCCTAACGGAGAAATGGAACTTAAAAATTTAAGAAATTTTGCTCCGTCCAACAGGAAAAAAAAGGTACTCAAAATAACGACAAAAAAAGCGACGGCAATTCCCGGCATTCCTGAGATAAATCGACCAATGCCGGCCGAAAGTTTTTCAATCACCAATTGTAAAAATTCTAAACTTTGATCATGAACCCACTCTCTATCCAAGGGAATGAATTGAGGAACCTTTGAAACCCAGCTCCGCACTATTGGATTTTGAATGATCTCATCAATGGTGTTGGTATCTTTAAGAAGTCGATACCTACTCACGACATTAAGGGTTCGATAGGTTCCGGAATAGAGGGTTAAGGTAAAGGGGGTCAGTACGCCCAGAGTAATGGTTAAGGTGACTACTACGGCCGCAATAGAACGGGGTAGGTACTTAGTCATATATTTAAATAGGGGATAGGAAAGAATAGCAATCATGGAGGCTAAAAAAATGGCCAGCACAAAGGGGGCCATCATACTAAAAAAAAGAACCGTCAGTGCAAGACCTAAAAGTAACTGAATCCACCCCTTCCAGGGCATTTTGTCGATTGAACTATTAGAGATTGTCATAAGGTCCTTAAAGGTTTTTTTATTGCTGTTCAAATTCTAAACTAAACACGATTGAAGCGAAATTTTTTTTTAAAAAATTACAATTTAAGTCAAAAAAAAGCAGCTCTTCCGAGCTGCTTTTTAAAGTTGTATAATATTTTTCGATTATCGTTTCGAGAATTGGAAACGTTTTCGAGCACCTTTTTGGCCGTATTTTTTTCGTTCCTTCATTCTTGAATCACGAGTTAAGAGACCCTCTTTTTTCAAGGTCGCTCTTAAAGTGGAATCGAGTTTCAGTAATGCACGGCTAATTCCATGCGATAAGGCCCCTGCTTGAGCTGCAATACCACTACCGTTAACTGTAATGCTTAAGTTAACAGAAAGTTGTTTTGCGCTTAATACTAAAGGTTTAAGAATTAAAGATCGCAAAACTTCGCGAGGAAAATAACTCTCTAATGTTCTCTCATTAACTGTAATAGCACCATCTCCGGAAGGAAATAAACGTACACGAGCAACGGCACTTTTACGTCTTCCAGTAGCTTGAATCATTTCACTCTTCATGGGTAATTCAAATCTCCTCTAATTAATTATGGTATCCCAAATCGGGAAGTTTTATGGTCTGGGGTTGTTGCGCAGTATGAGGATGTTCTGTTCCAACATAAACACGCAATTTTTTAAACCATTTACGAGCCATGTGCCCACGAGGCAACATGCGATAAACTGCAAGTTGAACTAATCGTTCAGGATGAGAGGTTAAAACCTCTTTTGCAGTTTGACTCTTGATTCCACCTGGATAACCAGTGTGGTGGTAATAAGTTTTTTGGTCCCATTTATTTCCTGTGAGACGAACCTTTTCCGCATTGATTACAACTACGGTATCGCCGGTATCAGAAAATCTGGTGTAACCAGGTTTTGTTTTACCCATCAACATACTCGCTATGTGAGAGCATAAACGGCCTAATGGAATGCCGGTCGCATCCACTAATTTCCAATCTTCGGCCAGTTTGCCGTCGGTCGAAAAATAGGTTTTAGGCATTAAAGGAGCTCGCTTACGTCCTCCACCCTGTTTCTTAGGGGGAGCCGTATTTGAGGCCGCCTCTTGAGTTGTTTCTTTATCGGTAGATACTTTAGTTTCTACCTTAGGAGCAGCTGACTTTTTAGGTTTTGCTGCCTTTACTATCTCTTTTTCTTCAGAATCTGTCTTTTTGGTAGCCATTACTTCCTACTTACTCTTAAGTTGAAGGTAGAGCTGTAAGACTAAAGTTGAGGGATGTCAATAAGTAATGGGAATAGGTAGTGGGAATGGAGTGAAAATCAGGGATTTCGGAAGAGTGCTTTGAAGGCCTTCTTAGCACGCTCAGATTCTGATGTGGATTCAATAGTTTGAGATGAATTGGTAGCCACAGGCGTAGATAGAAACTCAAAAAAGCTACAATTGTTTTGTGTGCCACGGTCCTGAATCCAGGGGCTTTCGGGCTCTTTACATTTTGAACTGAGATTTTCATCAAAAAAGGCGCAGTTTCGGCAAGAATGGAGATCGCTTCCACAATTAGAGCAAAGACGATTCCTCTTTTGAACCTCAGAAGAAATAGCTGCTCGACAGTAGTGACATTGCCTCATAGCCCATTTCCGTTTCTATAAAAAAGTACTTCTGGGGTTAAACTTAATTACGAACCTGATTATTATTACATTGCCGAAAGCAGATTGGAAGAGAGATGGCATAATCTCGCTGTGTCATTGTAAAAAAAAAGTAAAATTTCAAAAAAATACGGAAAAGAGTTCGGAAATAAAATAAACGCTAGACTTTTTTTAAAAAATTTGGAGGTTATCTTTACCTTTGTTTTTTTATAATCGAGGTCTATGATATCGACTATAATTTATAAAGAGTTGTTTTTTACCGTCGAGAAAAAGGGGCCAACGATGAAAGCATGGATTGGAAAAACACAAAAAAATAGAGTGGTGATTGTGGCGGGGGTAAGAACTCCCTTTGCAAAGGCTGGAACAAAGTTGAAGGGGTGTAGTGCGGTTCACTTAGGGGTGTCGGCGGTGAGAGAGGTAATGGCAAGGGCAGAATGGCTTTGTGAAAATGTGGATGAGGTGGTGTTGGGAAATGCGGGTACCCCTGTTGATGCCGCTAATATTTCCAGAGTGGTGGCCTTAAGAGCTGGGTTTCCAGAGGCGACTCCGGCCTATAC
>JABMMY010000348.1 GCA_013205415.1 Deltaproteobacteria bacterium | reverse complement strand
CATGACGATTTCATCTGAAAATTTAAAAAAAGAATGGTTCGACTGGTGGCAATCTCTAAATATTGCAAAAAAGATAGTGCCCCTTTTTTTATTACTTAGTTATGGCGTTACACTAAATCATCTTCATGGTTTACGAAGTGATCTCATCGTCAGCGCCTTAATGCCGACAATACTTTATTACCTAGGGCCTCGACTTTATCCGATCTTTCAATTCACCCTACCTCTTTTTCTTACAAGCCTTATTTATGACAGCCAACGGTACTACGCAGACTACCTGCGGGGGCCTATTCACGTTAAGGAGCCTTACGAGTTTGATAAGTTTTTTTTCGGAATTAATACGGCGGCCGGTAAACTCACTCCTAATGAATGGTTTCAAATTCACACTCACCCCATTTTAGATTTTGTTTGTGGTGTGGCCTATATTATTTTTATCTCCTTTTATGTGGGAATTGCCGCTTACTTTAGATTTTGGGCTAGTCGTAGTGGCACCTATCTTAGGCATCCTCGAAGTATTTTATTAAGAGCACCACAGATGATGTGGGGATTTTTTTGGCTCAACATGGTGGGGTACTCCACCTACTATTGGTATGCGGCCTCTCCCCCTTGGTATGTGGCTATGTACGGTCTGGGGCCCGCAAAACTTGATGTCTTAGCTAACGTCGCAGGGTGTGGTCGATTTGACTCCCTTATTGGAGTCCCACTTTTTGCAGGTTGGTACGGCAAATCGGCCGATGTTCACGGCGCCATTCCCTCTCTACACATCGCCTATCCACTGATGGCCGTTTATTATGCCTTCCGATTTGGCGCTTTAAAAAAATTAACTTTTGGGTTTTATTTTTTGATGTGCTTTTCAGCCGTCTATTTAAACCATCATTATTTACTAGATATTATTTGGGGCTCTATCTATGCAATCGTTGTGGCCTTTAGCACCGACATGATCTGGAATGAACAATTAAAAAAGGCTGGAATCATTGTCCCTGGGGATGATCCATAATCATAGTCTTCTTAATCTTGAGCTGAGAATCTTCTTAACCACTTTTTTAAGCCGACTCCCACCACCGCCCTTTTTCTACAACATCAAAAACCTCTTTGATAATGGCAACTGCATTATCTACGGTTCTCTCGTCGATAGTCATTGAGGGTTGTATTCTAAAGCTTGGGGCGTAGGACATTGTCAAAAGCCCTCGCTGTAAATGCTCTTGAAAAATTCGATTGCAGACCGCCTTAGAAATGGGCTCTTTGGTTTTTTTATCCTTCACCATTTCGATACCCATAAATAGGCCCGCGCCTCGCACCTGCCCGACAAAAGAATATTTTTCTTCAAAGGGTTTTAAAAGATTTAAAAAGTAGGCTCCCATGTTACGAGAGTTTTCTACCAGCCCCTCCTCGTCGATAATTCTTAGTGCGGTTGAAGCGGCTTTGGCGCCGAGAGGATTCCCTCCGTAGCTAGAGGAGGAGCCTGAAGCATTTGACCAGGGTTTCGTGTTTACGATCTCCTCTCTTGAGATCAGGGCCGACATCGGATACCCACCGCCAAATTGTTTTCCAATGGTGACGATATCGGGAACTACACCCGAGTGATCGGCACCCCAATATTTTCCCGTTCTTCCAAAACCTGTAATCATCTCATCAACGATGAGTAGAGCACCTAATTCTTTAGCCACCTCTTTGATTGCCGGCATAAACTCAGGGGGAGGAATGATATTTCCCGCAGTCCCTTGCATGGGCTCTGCGATGATGGCCGCCACCTCTCCTGCTGTGGTAACTTTTAATTGTTTTCTAACAAATTCCACGCAGGCCAAATCACAAGAGGGATATTCCAATTTAAAAGGACAGCGATAACAATTTGCATAGGGAACTTGATGGCTACCCGAAACCATGGGACCTAATTTATCTTTAAATTCAGAGCCCATCAGAGATAGGGTTCCCATCGTTTTTCCGTGAAACCCACCCCAGAAACTTACCAACTCATATTTTCCGGTATAGCACTTAGCCAGCCGTAATGCCGACTCTACAGCCTCAGAGCCCCCCGAATAAAGCTGGGCTCTATTTAACCCAGGAGCTGGAGCCTTTTCAGCAAGTCTTTCAAAGAGATCAACCCGAGCTTCTGAAGTAAAACTTCCTACGGAAATTTTTTCGATCTGTTCTTTAATCGCATTTACAAATTTAGGATGGCTATGGCCCAATCCATTCACGCCAATCCCACCAATAATATCTAAAAAGGTATTTCCATCGACATCTGTGACCGTATTTCCCTGCGCCGATTCAGCTACAATGCCAGCCATTAACGCAAATCCTTGAAGACCGGGCGCCAGCCCCTTATCCTCTCGTAAACGGAGTGCCCGGCTTTTAGGGCCAGGAATAGGGGTGTTGAGTTTCGGTTGTTGGTTTTTCGGTTGTGAAATAGAGCTTTGATTCATAGGCCGCCCTTATACATCAACTTTAAAAGGGATCAAATAGGAAGCCTTAAACAGCTCTAGAGATCTCTTCGTGAGAAGGTTAAATCTTCATTATCGGTCATGTCTAATACAACCTCCGATTTTTCACTGGCAAGATCCTCTAATAGCTGTAAATGGGCCGAAGCCTCTCGCTCTCTCATCGCACGGCCAATGGTCCACAATCTTTCAATGGCAGAAACATTAGAAAGTACAGCCACGGCAAAGGTAGCCATCAATAAAGGAAATCCAATGGGCTTTGAAAACTTAAACTGCATCTCTAACCATGGAAACGAAAAGGTAGATAATGCCGCGCCTAAAGTAAGATAAAAGGCCCTCTCAGGACGTCTCATAATACCCGGAGGAGGTGGAATGTGAAGCGCTTCGGCTTTAGCCGTTGAGTAACTCACCATAAAAGAACCCGCTAAAGCAAAAAGAGCGATTATTTGAAAGGCAGGCTCTTCACGATAATAAATAATAAGCCCCGCCAAAAAGAAAAATTCTACATAACGATCAACGGCCGCATCTAAAACCTCACCTGCATCGGAGGCCACCTCTGTCATCCGAGCCACCATGCCGTCTAAACAATCCATAAAGGCCGAGTAACAGGCAAATAGGGCCGCGAAACCAAAGTACCCATAGGCCAGAGCGGTACCTGAAATTCCGCCTAAAACTAAAGAGGCCCAAGAAATTTGATTAGGAGTTACATGTAAAAAAACGAGAAGTTTAGCAATCGGTTGCAGGGCCCAATAACCGAGCTCCATCAGCCCCTTGCCCATGAGTACGCTGCCACCCTGCCGATTAACTCGATCAAATTGGGTACGGCCTTTAATAATAAGCTTGAAACTATAGGCCACTACGACCAGAGCAAAAATAGCTAAGAGTGCAATAGTATTAACAAAATCGTAGGCCACTAAGGATTCTCCAGTATAAAACTACCGCTCTTCTAACAAAATCTTAAAAGTTACGCCACTACTACCCTTCATTCTCCAATTATAGTAACACATCGGAAGCTAACGGCAGTTCTCGAGACCCCTGCGCGGCAGATTGATAAGCCGTTTGGATTAACTGCACGCAAAGATAGGCCTCTCTAGCCTCTTTGCCCACAAACACACCCTTTTGAATGGCCGTTTTAAAATCATCAAAGAGAGAATTAAACCAACCCACATGACTTGCATCCATCCAGTCTGAGGAAATATTTCTTTTTTCGACCTGCCAGGTAATCGCTCCCTGCGCCACATCTGGGCCCCCTGTTTTGTGTTGGGTTGCGATTTGCATTTCATCATCATCTACGGTGATGGCACCCTTATCTCCTTGAATAGTATAAATCACCTTTCTCACTCCAGCGGTCCAACTTAAATGAACGTGCGCAAGCCCTGTAGGAAAGGTTAATACTGCAGAAAAATTGTCCTCGGTATCGTATCGTTCCGGTTCTAAAATACTCATCTTAGCGGTCACACTAGTCGGATAGGAATTCATCCAATCAAAGGTAAGATAGAAGGTATGGCTCCCATGATCCATAGCAATTCCCCCTCCACTAAATCTTTTTTCTCTTCTCCAATGGGTGCGCCACTCGGTCGCCCCTTTTGCATGAGTATTTCTAAAGGTATTTAAAGTAACCGAGCGGACCTTTCCAATCTGGCCACTCTCAATCACCTCTCGAATTGCCTTAACCACAGGGGCATGCTTGTAATTATGACAGGGGAAAAGAACTCGCTTGGAATCTTCGGCTGCCTTTAAAAGGACCTGAGCCTCCTCTAAAGAAACGGTTAAGGGTTTTTCACACAGCACATGAAGCCCATGCTTAAATCCCGCGAGAGCAATTTCTGCATGAAAAACAGGGGGCGTAGAAATATCAATAAAATCTAAATTCTCAGACTCCTGCTCTAATAAAATTTCATAATCGGTATAAACTCTAGCGTTAGGAAGTGTTTCACACACTAACTGTCGACGAGATTCACAGGTATCTGCAACGGCCACAATTTCTACATCGCCTTTTTCAAGAGCTCTTTTCAAATAGGCTGGGATATGGCCATTACCAGAAATAAAACCATAACCAATCACAGCTCCACGTAACGGCTTTGTCATTTTTGTTTCCATCCTTTTTGATCCACTTAAAGAGGTCTATTTTTCTAAGACCTTTATCCTCTCTAATTGAAAAGATAAATGCTCTAATTGCTCTTGCCAATATTTCTCAGTTCCAAAGTGAGGAAAGGCCAATTTAAAGGCCCCATCTTCCCACCGTTGGCCAATCCAAGCACTAAAGTAGATAAGCCGCAATCCTCTTAGTGGCTCAATTACTTTTAGTGTTCTCTCGTCAAACTCTCGAATCTCTAAATAGGCATCGATAATTTTGTCCCGATTTTTAAT
>JABMMY010000347.1 GCA_013205415.1 Deltaproteobacteria bacterium | reverse complement strand
AGCCAAGGCAAACAAGGACAGATCAGGTTTTTCTACACCCATCTCTTCCGAGGTGAGCACATGAGGAAAGATCGTTCCCTTGGGATCAATAGCTCGTAACTTTAACATTTGAGTTCTTAAATTTTCATTGGTCAGGACCACCTTAGGAATGTGATTAAGCCTACCTAGAAAAAGTTCCTCCCGGCCTAAATTTTTCCACTGGGCTGAGATATGTTCGCAGAGTTTTTCTTCGTAGGTCTCCATCAGTGATAAAACAGCGCTATGTGAATACCCACCCTTTTTTTCTAAAAATTGTTTGAAATAAAGGATTCGATTTCTTGCAGCTACATGGCCCATTCCCAATCGAGACTTAATCAGTTGGCGGCTTTCTATAAATGCAGTATCAAGCGGATCAATTCCAATGGCCGAAAGCGCAAAACAGTAGGCTGCCTCGGCATCGTAAAGAGTGTCATCTAAATCGAGGACAAGATAGGTTTTTGCCATTCTCTAATTTTCCTAGGAGTTGCCAATGCGAGCAAGAGAATTGTCCCTAGTATTGGCTATTTAATAACTAACACCGATACCCGTACTGCAGCGTACCAACTTTAACGCTTCGTCTAGTGGGTATTATAAAAAAAAAGATTGCCCCTCTTATTGGAAAATACAGTGAATTCAAAATAGGACGTTATGCTAAAATAGGCTCTAAAATGAAATTTCAAATTCAATGTCATAGCCCTCTAAATTTAAGACTCAAGTGGGGATTATTTTTTGTTCTTTTATTCGGCCAAATCCAAGAGGCCTCGGCCCTTCTTGTGCCGCCCGACAAGATCGCCTCCGAGCTACAGTCGGCAGAATTTATAGCGGATATTGCCATTGAATCTACAACCGCAATGAGCGACACGACGGTCTACGCAAAAACGATAGCTGCAGCACGCATTTTACAAATTCACTCTGTGAAGGATGGCCTTTCCCTAGACGCGCCAAAAATGGGGGACCTCATTGAAATAGAATCTTTAGGAGGGGAACTTGGCCCACGAGGCGTGATCTTTTCAGGCTATCCCAGACCCCGAAATGGGATGAGTTATCGGGCCTATTTGAATAGAGGTAGTGAGAAAAATTCTCAGCGTTTTGTGATCACAGGATTTGAGAGTGGTCTCACTCCATTAACACCCACTCGACAATTTTCTAGGAATCGCACCGATGGAAGCGATGGAGCGGGCTCGGGGCCATTCCTATACTGGGACTCTCGTTTTTTTCCACTAAGCTATTATATCGCCGCCCCTTCATTTAGAAATTTACCTAACTTTGTAACGGCTATTGAGGATAGTTTTAAAACATGGAGAGACCTTGAAGATGTGAAGGTTGAATTTATTTCTCTGGGATGTAACCAGTCGACCAAAAATGAAAACGATAATTTAAATACCCTTATTTTATTATCAGAAAATTGGCCCTTTACGAAATCGGCCATCGCCGTTACGAGAAATTTCTATGTTTCAGGAGAGGAGTCGAATGCAGGGATGATATTAGATTCAGATATTCTTTTGAATGGCCATTTTTTTTCCTTCACGACAACCCAGGAAACAGGAAAACATGACATTCAAAACATTGTGACCCATGAAGTGGGCCACTTTTTAGGCATTGGACATGAGATCGAACCGATAAATACTGATGCTACGATGTTAGCTAATGCGGTGGCCAATGAAACTAAAAAAAGAAGTCTGCACCCTAATGATGTATCGGCACTGAGAGCGGGTTATGCTGGAGTGGGACAAAAATTTGAGGGTCATAATATTCATTGTGATGTTTCAAATGATAATGTGGGGTGTTTGGCTGTGCATTCGAGAGATATTAAATCGAATAGATTTGGATGGCCTCTATTCCTGATCCCTTTGCTTGGGATAATTCTAATAAAAAAGGGGCTGAGGCGGGGCTTAGATTCAATTTAATTTGTGCAATTTTTAACTACGAATGGAACGAATAGTCACGAAAGAGGTCTAATGTTGCTTCGCTAGGAAATCCCATTTTCTCCCCATGTGAATTGTTACTGCAAAATTTTCCACTCTTGAAACTCACTCGGGCGAATTTTAAACCGGGCAATGTTTCCGTCATGGAGGCCGATTATTTCCATTTCTATTAGTTTAAAAATCTCTGCTGTGTCCGTTTCAGGAAGATTTTTAGCTTCCATAAGATTTTGAATTCTATGTACCACTTGCGGACCCGCGACCTTTTCAAGAATCACCGAGCGAATGATGTCTTGAATTTCGGTGCGATACTTCAGCTTCAGAAGATTTGGCTCTCCCATCGCTTGCTGAATTGCTGAATAGCGCTGGGAAGAACGCCTATAGGCCCACAGATATAAATCTAGAAACAGACTGACGTCGTTCTTCTCGTAAACCCCAAGAAGTGCTTTAACGTAAGCCTCTGGGTCAACTTCCATAAAAGAAAGCGGGTTTAAATTCTTTTTGATCAAAGGAATATTGGCCACAAGGCGCGCGGTTCGTTTATTCACATCCTCAAAGGCCTGCATGTAAGAGAGTTGCACCAGCGAAAAAAAGGACTGCTCAAATGGATCCTCGATGAGGTTTAGCTTATCAATGAAGAGCTGAAAGTATTCTTTTAGAATGTGGGGGTTTTCGAGCGGCATATAATTCGTACCGCCGACACCCACTGCGATCTGTCGAATGCGGCCCGAGGCACTTGGATCACCTAAAAGATTTTCCGAGAGAAGTGCATGGATACTACACACTTCGTGTGAGCTAATTGTCGCTTCCGCAGCCGACTCAATGATGTATTCGATGGCTTCTTTGTGATTCAAAATCATCTGCGCTTCGGACGCATCTTTTCCAACGGCGTTTTCACCGAGCTCAATTAGTCGTTTGGTTTCCAAGAGAGAATAGGTATTTCCCTCAAGGCGGCTTGAGTTCCACGACAAGTCGATCAGAAGCCGATTCAAGATATTGCGCGCGTAGGTTCCCGCGGGACTCACTTTGCTTTCGACGGTGCCTGTTTTCAAAAGTTCAGCGCGTTGAGTGTGGGTCAGATAGAAGATTCGATTCGGCTCATACGATCGTAAAAAATCCTGATTGTATCCGACTGGAGTTCGAGCCTGGAGGGATTGAGAGACGTATTTCAGAAGCGTCTCGCTCTCCTGAGAGAGAGGAATATCTTTGAATGGTTTTGTAAGCCCCCCCTCCGGGGATGAAGTTTCCGTTACGGCGGCGTTTGTGGGGACGTAGACGCGCGCGCGTGCAGCTCCTTTGGCTTCAAGAAGCCCGCGCTCTACCAGTGTAGTGAGCACTCGGCGAATGGCCTTCCGATCGCCTTCGTCCGATTTCGATAGCCCAGCCGCCTGAGCCACATCGTGGATACCGATCTTCGTTTTTTCCTTCAGCAGCTTCAAAACGAGCGCTTCAAGATCAGCTTTTTTCTTCGCAACCATAGATTCCTCCAGAGCCTGGTATTGGGACAAATACTGTCCCAATACCATCATATAATGTATTATAGCTTAATTTTCTGTCCCAATTTCAAATATTGGGACAAAAACTGTCCCGATTATCCTTGTTTTGTCCCAATTCGCATCTATTGGGATTCGGGCCCACCTATTCCTCTTTACGGCGCTGGACCTTCCACAAGCGGTCAGCGAAGATGTTCCTCCGTCGCGATTCCTAAAATTTCAGGGTGAACGGGATACAAAGCCCCCTAAGCGGCGAAAGCGGAATCCCTTTGCTTGGGGTAATTCTGATTAAAAAGGGGCTGAGGTGGCCATTATAATAGACCTCTCCCTTCGTTATCTGTCACTGTTGCATAGGCGACTCCGCCATTTTGGATCGTGACTCCCACTGGAGCCTCAGGCTTTGAAATGAGTCTACCTGCATTGGTATACGAATCCTACCGTCAGGATAAATTCTGTCGCGTGAAACGCGACAGAATTTAATTAACCTTTTTCATCTCTACCTTCGCCTTACTAGCAAAAGGACTCCTCGGAAACCTCTCAATTAAATCCTGAAAAAACAACCTAGCCTCTTTACTCTTTCCCATTCCCTTAAAAGAGGCCGCCTGCCGATAGATCGCATTTGGAATTAAGGCATCTTTGGGAAATCTCTTTCTAAACTCAGAAAATTCTAAAGCAGACGAAGCATAGTCTTTGCTGGAAAAATAGGACTCGCCCAACAAAAACTGAGCCCTCTTTCCATCTTCGGTATTAGGCGTGGCCTTCACTATATTTTTAAAGGTATCGATCGCATCGTCATACTTGCCATCGTCATAAAAACGCCGTCCCGATTCTAAACTCACCTTGGGTTTTTCTTGAAGCAATTGTTTTTGATTTAATTCCTCAGTCACCGCTCTTTGTTCCAAAGCCTGCATGCGGGTAGAAAGCGCTGTTAATTCCTTGCGGATCTCCTCCGATTCTTTCCTTCGTCCCTGGGCCTCCTCTTCAATGACATTGCCTATTTTAGCAATTTCAACCTTAACATCATCGACAGAAGAATCCACGTCGGCCCGATCACCTCTATTCATGGTGACCTCCTGTTTTAGTTTTTCAAATTCTTGTTCTCGTCGAATTTCGCTTTTAGTTCGACAGGAAATAATGGAGCCTAAACCGACCACCAGAAAAAAAACTAAAACCTTTTTCATATCATTCATTTTAAACCCTCAGCGCCTTTAGGTTTAAAAGGATCTGAAGACCCTCCGGAGGCATCATCATCTCCAACCACCCTATTTTTTATTTGAGTCTGTTTTTGCAACGCTCGATACTCTGCCTTTTCGGCCATCATCCGCGCTTGATTAGCAAATTTTTTACAGGAGTCATAATAACCTTCAGTAAAATCTTTTTTAGCGCGCAAATAAAAATTTTCCGCTTTTCTAAAAAAATCTGGTGCTAAAGAATCTGCCTTCACCTTCTGTGCAGCCTTTAAAGCCACATCGGCAATCGCTAGTTCTTCGGTAGGTCTGGGATGGCAAGCAACTAGCCCCACGATAATTAATAATCCTGGGACCAGTTTTTTAAACATTTTCATTAGTTATTTTTTACTTTGATAGCAGTATAAAAATAGCTCGTCGATTTTTGCTCCACGCAGATTCATCATGTCCGGAATCTGCAGGTCGCTCTTTACCATAGCTGATAGTATCGATT
>JABMMY010000346.1 GCA_013205415.1 Deltaproteobacteria bacterium | reverse complement strand
CACATTAATCATGCAGAATCGCTCACCCCTCTTGTCGCTAAAGTCGCTAGAAAAATGCTAGCCATGGGATTTAGAGATGTGAGGAATCAAGGGGTTCTTTTAAAGGGAGTGAATGATTCTCAAAAGGATCTTCTCGACCTTTGTTTTAAACTTCAAGATCATGGCGGTATTACACCCTACTATTTTTACATGTGTGACATGATTCCAAATGCAGAGCATTGGCGTGTCTCTTTAGCAGATGCTCAAAGTCTCCAGCACGACATCATGGGATATCTTCCCGGTTTTGCCACCCCAAGAATTGTTTGTGATGTTCCTTTTGTCGGAAAGAGATGGGTTCATCAAATTCACTCCTACGATCAGGTGAAAGGAATCTCCTATTGGTCTAAAAATTATTTGACCAGCATTGAAGGAGATACACCAGAGGCCCTATCTCAGCTCTATGAATATTACGATCCTATCGATGGACTACCAGCTGAAGGACAGAGTTATTGGGCTGAAGAGGGAAAAAAAATATTAAATGTCACCTAGGCAAATGCCTCGATGGCGTGCGGTCTGAAGAAAAGGGGAGTCGGGTGAAATAAATCTGTTTTTCCCGGCTCCAGTTTCTAAGGGTACTAATTCTACATTGTCATTGCGATAGGCTACCATCGTATCAAATTGTCGATCAACGACCGCTTTGACTGCGGCGACTCCAAATCGACTTGCTAAAATTCTATCAAACCCTTCAGGCGACCCGCCTCGAAGTAAATGGCCGAGAACAATCGCTCGACATTCGCGACCGGTGGTTTTTTCTAGTTGTTCGGCAATTCGATGTCCAATACCACCTAAACGTATTTGTTCAGGAGAGTCTTCAATAATTCGACTGACCGTCACATCACCACCTATCGGTTTGGCTCCTTCAGCTACTACGATGATCGAATATTTTTTTCGAGAGTGGTAAAGGTCATTTAAGTAGGCTGCGACCTTACTAATATCATAGGGAATTTCTGGAATAAGAATGGCATCGGCATCGCCACCTAGCCCGGCAAATAAAGCAATCCATCCTGCGTTTCGTCCCATAACCTCCACTACCATAATGCGGTGATGAGATTCTGCCGTCGTATGAAGTTTATCCAGAGCCTCTACTGCAGTGGCGACCGCAGTGAAAAAACCGATAGTAAATTCAGTTCCTTTAAGATCATTATCGATGGTTTTTGGAATTCCCACGACATTGATCCCTTTTTGCGACATGCCGTGAGCAATGCTCTGAGTGCCATCTCCACCTATTACAATAATGGCATCGACCCGTTCCTGTTTCAAATGCTGAACGACCTCATCGGAACGATCTTCGTAAATTTTCTTTCCATCTTTAATAACGGGAACTCGAAAAGGGGTATCGATATTTGAGGAACCCAAAATAGTTCCCCCTTTGGAAAGGATACCGGTCGTATTTAAAAGATCTAAAGAAACAAATTTGTTTTCGAGAAGCCCTTTGAAGCCATCAGGAATTCCTACCACCTGAATTTTGTGTTCTAAAATACAGGATTGGACTACAGCTCTGATTGCTGAGTTAAGTCCAGGGCAGTCTCCGCCACCTGTGAGTAGTGCAATCTTTTTTATAGGATGATTTTTTGTCATGGTTTGAACTTAATCGCAAAGGCTTGAAAGGTAGTTAAAAATCCTATCTGTTGGTATTGCACGTCGATTAAAGCATCGGCTCTTAATTCCTTACCGGCTTCGGTGAGTCGATTCAAAGCCCCATCATAAGACCAGCTTTTCACCTGCACTTCCCCTAGGTAATCAAACTTGGCAGTTAAGGTGCGACTCGTCCAAATAATCTCCGGTTGTTTAGCCGGTTCACTAGAGGAGACCGAGGTGGTTTTGGGAGAATTAATAAGGGTGGTACTGGCACATCCAAAACATGAAATCAAAACTGAAAAAAGTAATCCTAATACGAGTGGTTTCATGCGTATCGTTTTAGCCTAATGCTGTTTTAAACGAAACTATTATTTGTATCTCTTTTTTACGGGCTTGAGTGAATCGACTGAGGAGGGATAGAATAAATAATGACATTATAAATTGAATCGTGAGGGGGCGGCGTGTCAGAATCTTTGTGGAATGATGAAGCTATAAAACCTATTCAACATCTAAGGGTAGTTGACCTTTCGGTGATGCTGACAGGGCCTTATTTAACTCGTCTATTAGCTCAATACGGAGCCGATGTGATTAAAGTTGAAAAAGGGCCTGAAGGGGACCCCTGTCGTGAATCTCGTTACTCTGCCCTCTTTGATCTATTAAATCAGGGGAAAAAATCTGTTTGTGTCGATTTTGATAAGATTGAAGGCAGGGAGATCGTAAAGGCTCTTGCCGCTGAAGCCGATGTGTTTGTGGAAAATTATCAGGAGGGGGTTATGGATCAATTGGGATTAGGCTATGCCGATTTGGCCGAGCAAAATCCGGATCTCATCTATCTTTCACTTCGTGGTATCAGGGATAAATTTAGTGAAAAAGCGGGACATGATCTTAATTTTATTGCGACCAGTGGTTGTGGAGAGTGGTTTTTAGAGGGGGCAGCTAATTACAGCGCTCAATTTGCTGACATCATTGGGGGGGTATTAACCCCTTTAACAAAATTGTTATTTCACCTAGCTAATCCGAATCGACAAGGAATGCACTTGATCTCTGCTACAGACGAAGGATTTCGGGCCGCCTATCTGCCTAGGGCTTATGAATCTTTACAAAGAGAGAATGCAAATACTAAAGATAAAAGTAACTTTGAGTCCTTAGCAAAATTAAATGGAAACTTTCCTAATGCCAAATTTTATAAATGTAGGGATCATCACTGGATCTCTTTACAGGCCATTCAAACTAAACACTGGGATAAGTTTTGTGAAATCGTCGATAAAAAAGAGTGGAAGGAAAGAGCTGAAGATAGTTCTTTG
Source organism: Deltaproteobacteria bacterium (assembly GCA_013205415.1). GTDB lineage: Bacteria > Bdellovibrionota > FAC87 > UBA2466 > UBA2466 > UBA2466. The sequence goes on along the minus strand of JABMMY010000346.1, from coordinate 3,326 downwards.
GTTTCTGAACTAGAGGCTCTTTTTTTAGAGGCCCCTTCTACCTATTGGGAATCTTTAAGTGCGAGTGCGGAGGCCTGTTTATTTCGCGTGATTCCGTGGGAAGAATTTTTACAATTATCGCAGAGCAGAAATAAATTAAATTCTGATCCTTTGACTTGGGCAGGTTTTGCTTCAGCTTCGAATCTCACGGGGTCTCCTTTGTTGGGGCACGATAGTTTTTCTGTGATTCATGGATTGGGTTATCCCAATGATAAAATGGCTCAATTACTTTCAACCGGAGTGTTGATTCAGAAAACTAAAAACTTAAGTTCTTGATCTTTGAGCCATGGGTTGAGGATACTTATTCGCATAATCATTTACAAAGTCTCTGACCTCAATAAGCGTTTTACATTTTCTAACGGCATGAAAAAAAGAATGACCAAAGAGCAGCCATCGTGACCCCTGTGCAATAAAAAACTGGAGCTTTTTTAAAGCAAAATCGGAATCTCCAAAATACTTTTCAAGTAAACAGGAAAATCTAAGTACCGCTAGAAAATATTCCTTTCCCTCCTCATCAGGGGTCCAAGGGGGTTCCGTTTCCCATTTTGCTTTGGGTTTTTCACGACACCCTAATTGAAAGGCTATTTGCCAAAGAATCCAAGGCCTAGCCGTAGCTGCGCGAGCAATCATAGCCCCATCGACATGATATGTTTTTAAGAGAGTCATCGCATCTTCCCAATTATGAATATCTCCATTGCCTACGATAGGAATATTTCTAGCTCTTGCCACTTCACCTACCCATTCCCAGTGGGCATAGCCGTGGTGACCTTGATTTTGCGTTCGGCAATGTAGGGTGATCCAATCGGCTCCAGAATCTTCCATTCTTTTTGTGAATTCTAAAAGATAGTTCAGATCGATTGTATTTCCTGTAGCAGCTCGTAGTTTTACGCTCACCGGTCGGGGGGAATGTTTTTTTGTCATAGCCACCACCTGTCCTGCATAGTCCATATCGCCTAAAAGTCTGACTCCCCAATTATGTTGCAGCTGGTGAGAGGCGGGGCAGCCCATGTTGATGTCAAATCCCCATGGATGCAAAGGAAGTATTTTCTCAATAGATTCTGCAATATGAGTTTCGTCATTACCTAAAAGCTGAGGAACAAAACAACTCTCTCCAACACTGGTGAGAGGGCCAGGGAGATTTTCTAAACTTTCTGTGGGAAGCCGAAGTGTAGATAACATTTCTGTGAAAAGAAGAGGGTGAAGAGAGTCGGGCAAATAGCTTCGAATAAGTTCTCTGAAGGCGACATGACTGATTCCTACCATAGGAGCCACTAAAAAAGGGAAGGTCACCCCTAAACTTTTAAGTCGTGAGGGAGGTAGTAAATTTAAGTGGGGAAGGTCGGGAGGTCTTGGTGAGTGGGTCATTAGCCGATTTTGTAGTCCTCAAATACCCAGAAAGCAATGACATACCTTTTTTAGGACTTAAAAAGCAGCCTGTTTTTTAGTTGTTGTTTTTTCGTTTTCCAAAGCCTCTTCATCGCCGATAGAAGCTATCGAACTATTTTGTGGAAGCTCTTTTCCTGTAAGCGGATTCCAAAGCACCTTTTTCCCTGTTTTAACTAACTCAACAGGTTTTAAAATATAGTCATCTCTTTTAGCATTATGGGCACACATAGAGACCGGCCCCTGTCCTGTCATTACCATAAAAGAACAGGCGTGAACCCTTTCTTCATCAAGGGCTGAAGCATCCATAAAATTTTGAACGAAAAAGGAGAGTTTATTTATTTTTCCTTTTCCAGGAATAAGGTCTCTTCTCATTTTCCAGAGCATTTTGCCAAAGTGTTTACCTGCCTTTAAGATCCATTCGGGGCGTTGTCCCAGCTCTTTCATTAAAGTTAAAACAACTTTCCTAGGGTTTTTACGATCTAAGATGACATGTTGGAACTCTTCAAGAAATTCATTGAAAAATTGGGGATCGTAATTCAGATCGTACAAATTACCATTGCAGGAGAGTGTAATTCCTATTTTATGGCACTTAGGATGGCCAATCATAACGGTATCCCAAGAAATTTTAGTTTCAGCCCCTTTAGAAATTTGTTGTCTTACCGTTTCCAACGAGATGACCTCATCTCTTTTTCGTAGTTCCCCTCTGCCGGTATCGGCCTGTAATTGAAAGGAGGCCATCCCTACGACATCGGAATGTTTTCTAAAGAAACGAATTAAATCGGGAATCTCATTAAAATTTGCTTTATGAACCGTCGTATTAAATATCACAGCAATAGGAAGTCCTCGAACCTTATCGATGTAGCGAAGTCTTAATTTATTAAGATCCATTTCAGTTTTGTAACCAGGTAGTTCAAAAGTAAGATCCATGTGAAAAGCAATATCATTCAAGCCAACCGATATCAGTTCTTCAATCAAATCTCTCGAGGCCTTGAGACCATTTGTCATTAGGGTAGGGCGCATTCCTATATCACGAACTCTTTTAACTATCGCGACTAGCTCTTTGCGATCTCTCATAGTGGGATCGCCCCCCGTAATTTGAACGTCGGTTCCTGCTCCAAAGTGATTTTTAATTTCATCTATTCGACGATAAATTTCTTCGATAGGAAGATCCTTTACCTCCTCCGAATGCTCAGAAAGATAACAAAGACTACAATCTAAGTTACAGCGCTGTGTTATTTCTAGAGCGACACAACCAATACTAGCCCTTCTTCCTAGAACCTGATTCTTTTCAAAGAAGGTTCCCATGCGTTCCCGAGTTTGTTGGATGGCTTTAGTTAGGTGGGCCTCCTCCAATTTAGCCCTTATTTTGGGATAGTTTGCTTTAGTAAATAAAGAGGAAAGCTCGCGTCTATTTTTCATGAAGGGTCCTTAGTAGAATGGGGTGTAAGGTAGCCATTAGCGCTACTTAAAAAATACTCTCTTCTACATAGTATCTTCGGCAAAGCTGACATATAACTACAGAGGTGAATAGATTCGCCTATCCCCTTTCAGGGAAATGGCGAAAGGTAAATTTTTTTGAGGTCTACTATGATAATCACAGGTGCTAATGATCGTACCCTTATTATAATTCCTAAAGGGGAAAAACTGGTGGCTACACTAACTCGCCACGTTACGGAATTAGGGTTGAAGGGCGGCCTTATTTCTGGATTGGGTGCGTTAATACATGTGGAGTTGGGATATTATCACCTAGAGGAAAAGCAATACCTTCGTCGTACCTTCTCGACGATGGATTAGTAATTAATTTCACTGACGGGAAACATCTCCTTAAAAGAGGGGACTCCCTATATTCATGTTCATGCGGCCCTTGGTGATAATGAATTTCGAGTTTTCGGAGGGCATCT
>JABMMY010000031.1 GCA_013205415.1 Deltaproteobacteria bacterium | reverse complement strand
GGTCACAATCATCACTGTGTGTCCCACAAAAATAAAAAAATGACTCAACATCTCAATGCGATCTGAATTACCTTGATAAAATCGAAACCAATGCATGAATTCATCAATGACACTGTAAAAAATAGATAGTGCTACCAAGCAGAGAGATGGGATTTTTAAAAACTCAGGCCAAGTATAGGCAAGACATAGGAGTACACAGCTTGAGATTCCCGCACCGATAGTAATATGATGAACTAACGCTTCACCTTTTTGCAAAGCCTGTTTGTACACAGTACGGTGCCCAATCGTATCAAAGGAAATGGCCACAATAAAAACAAAGGTTCCTAAAGGTAAATTCCAAACGTAAGAGGGATACTTCACTCCGGAATAAAATCCAATTCCTATAAAACCACAAACCGAAAACAAAAGGCCCAGCATCAAACCCACCCAGGCAAAATAGACCTGCCAATCGACTCGGTCGAAGGTCTTCATCCTACGGGCATAAAAAAAGGTGTCCTCTATAAAGTTTCTGGTGTGCTCCATGTTTGTCTCCATAATGTAGTAATCATACTCCGCTTCCACGGTCTGGCCAATCGGTATGGAATAGTCATCAAAACTAATCCAAGCCCCTTAATCGCTGAGAAAATCTTTTCTGTAGATGACACTACAGTTCTTGAATCCCAAGCCCTCTCTCCACGTCGCAACACCTTTTTACCGATCGCTGAATAGACACAACTTGCGACAGCGACCGCTAAGGCAGAACGAAAGGATAGATATCGAAGCCCGCTATTACCCGATTTATAATAGACCTCAGCCTGCTTTAATAATTTTCTGACCACATAGGCCACCGCCTGGCGATGTTCTGGCAGTCCGACCTCCTCTGGAAGAACCTCAACCTCTTTTAACCACTGTAGAGGTAAATACACTCGGCCCATATTGAAATCTTCCAAGACGTCTCTAGAGATATTAGTGAGCTGCATCGCACTACCAAGATCGGAGGCATTTTTAAGAGCCTCCTGTTCACTCACTCCCATCACATGCGACATCATGAGTCCCACCACTCCTGCCACTCGGTAACAATACAGATTGAGCTCCTCGATCGTTTCATATCGAGTTGCATCGACATCCATTTTCATCCCCTCGATCAATTCTAGAGGATAATAGGCGGGAATTTGATATTGCTCTGCTATCAGGCCTAATGCCTTAAATTCTATAGGAAGATTCTGAGGATTCTTATATGCAGCCTCTGTTAACTCTCTCAGTCTTGTAACCTTTTCCTCTTTATGGCTTATAGCCTTATCAATTTCATCATCACAAAATCGACACCAACCATACAAACACACGGCAGCGCTTCTGGCCGACCGGCTAAATAGTTTAGAGGCAAAAGCAAAACTCTTTGATCCCACCTCGATCATTTTCTGACAATGGGATAGTAGCTCGGTATCTGTGGTATCTGCGCTTTTTAATTCAATTCGCTCCTGAGTGTCCTGTAAGATTAGGTCTGCAGTCGCCCGCGCAGAGCCGACAACACCCGGAACACCCGCACCTGGATGGGTGCCAGCTCCCACAAAATAAAGTCCTTTAATTTTTTCATCACGGTTGTGAGTTCTAAAGTAAGCACTTTGAGTCAACCTCGGCTCTAAAGAAAAGGCAGAGCCATGATGAGCATTTAATTCAGTTTTAAAATCCTGGGGGGTAAAAATTTTCTGTGTGACTAAATGTTTTTGTAATCCTGGTATGTATCTAGCCTCTAAATACTTCATGATCTTATCGGCGTACTTAGGCCCCTCTACCTTCCAATCGATATCCATTTTACCAAGGTGAGACACCGGTGATAGTACATAGAAATTTTCACACCCTTCAGGTGCCAAAGAGGGATCTGTGACCGATGGAGCATGGAGATACAAAGAAAAATCATCGGGCAAAACACCCTTAGTAAAAATATCGTGTAGCAGGGCTTTATAGCGCGGCCCAAATAGCACATTATGATGAGCTAGGTGAGGATACTTTCGATTCGTTCCGAAATAGATTAAAAATAGGGACATGCTGTAATGCATTTTCTCTATTTTAGTTCTCATTTTTTGCAGTTCTGGAGTCTTTTTTAAAAGATGTTGGTAGGTATGCGCTACATCTGCATTACTGACGACTAAATCAAAAGGGGTGACTTCACCTTTTTTATTTTTTAGTCCCGTAATCTTACCCTCGGAGGTCGTAATCTCTTCGATCTCTGCATTGCAATGGATCTGGCCCCCTAAATCTTCAAACAACTTCACTAAAGACATCACTAGGGCGTGAGTTCCCCCCTTGGCAAAAAATACGCCCCACTTTCGTTCCAAATAGTGAATTAAGGTGTAAATACTACTGGTCTGAAATGGATTTCCTCCCACAAGAAGTGAGTGAAAACTAAAGGCCTCACGTAGCTGTGGATCTTTTATAAATTTAGAGACTATCGAATACACACTTCGATTTGCTTGAAGTTTCATGAGCTGTGGAGCCACTCTGAGCATGCTCCAAATATTAAGAAAGGGAACATGAGCAAGATCGGTATATCCTGCATCAAATACCTTTTTTGAATATTCTAAAAATTTCTGATAATTTTTAACGTCACATGGAGATTTATCTCCAATCTGCTTTAACGTATCTTTCATATCTGCCGTATAGTCGAAGATGTAACCATCCTCCCAACACAGTCGATAAAATGGCGTTACCGGCATTAGTTCACAATAGTCCTCCAGTTTTCTGCCGGACAGAGTAAATAGCTCCTTTAAACAATCGGGTGCCGTGATAACTGTCGGCCCCGCATCGAAAGAAAAACCATCCTGCTTAAAGACATAGGCTCTCCCACCTGGAATGTCCCTTTTTTCAAAGATCGTGGTCTGAATTCCAGCCGATTGCAAACGAATCGCTGCAGCAAGTCCTCCGAAACCACTACCAATTACAGCCGCTTTTTTTTGACTAGACATAAGCCCTCACCAATATTTCTGTTAATTCTCTAAGGTGTTGTTTTCCCTTGATACCGTCTTTAAGAAGATCCGAATCTAAAATATTTAAAGCCCCGTCTAAATATTTCTTCGCCTCCTGTCTAGCACCCATAATAATGGGATTTTCTGCTAACCAATTTTTGAGAGGTTCAGAGTTCGGCAGGCAATTAACTCGATCAGAGAATTCAACATACTCAACCGCCGACAAACTCTCAGCAGCCATCGCCACGATCCAAGAAGGGCGTTTCAACAAAAGATCTTCAAACTGCTTTGGCCCTTCAATCGTCGTATTTCCTGCGTCATCAAACATCTGAAGCGCAATTCCAAAGGCATGCCCAAATTGATCACATACCGATTCCAATTCCGCACTAGCGCCGCCCAATACGGCACCTAATGCTAGAGCCATCGCCGTTAATGCTCCACTTTTTAATTCAAGAGAGGCTAAACAGGTGGCCTTTACCTTTTTCTGTGGCACCTCAAAAATATTTAGGCCCACATCTAAGGCCTGACCAAAATGGGCTCTCAGTAGACCACGATGACACACACGATAAATATTAAGTTTAGTTTCGGCAGACACCTCCCACCGATCCACATTTTGTAACGGCCAAAAATACAGCCAATTTCCAGCGTTCAACGCTAGGGGCATTCCATGTTTACGATGGACGGTGGGTTCTCCACGACGCATTTCACTGTTATCCTGAATGTCATCAATAATAAGAGATGCCGAGTGAAGTGATTCTAAAAGATCACTAGCCTTTTTAACCCAAGGATAATTTTTCTCCTGAGTCATATTCTCAGAGGATCCTGTAGCCAGTTGAAATCCGATCTCTACCATCCGTCCACGCAATTTTTTCCCAGGTCGCTCTAAAAATTCTCGTAAGGGATTGAGTAGAAAAGAATCCATGACACCTTCAACCTCCGAGCCCCAGCGAAGACCCAGTAAATCCCCAATCTCACCTTTCATAGGAAGTAGCGTTGTGACAGCGTTATCCATGGGTTCTCTCCCGATTATGTAAAAGACACTTCAGAGCAGCTTTCACTTTTATAGGTGGAACACCTAAAAAAATTCGAATGTAATCGGTAGGCCATAAACGCCCTCGATAGAATCTACCAATTAGCCCCTGTGGCATCTTATAAAAAAATTCCAACATTCGATAGCGAGAGTTAGGTTCAATGCCAGCAAAAAGCATCCGATTTAACAATCTAAAAAACCACTGGCGTCTCACAGTTTTTTT